>NZ_QSIG01000020.1:0-61270 GCF_003468525.1 Prevotella sp. AM34-19LB
GATTGGATAAGCGCTGAAAGCATCTAAGTGCGAAGCCAGCCGCAAGATGAGAACTCCATTGAGGGTCGTCAGAGACGATGACGTTGATAGGATGCAGGTGTAAAGACAGTGATGTCAAAGCCGAGCATTACTAATTGCCCGAACACTTTCTTTAGGAAAGTTCATAGTTTCAACTGTATTTTCAGTTCATTATCTTGTTTTGCTTGTGTGCAAATACGTCATACCCCATTATCAGGTGGTTATTGCGGTGAGGTCCCACCTCTTCCCATTCCGAACAGAGAAGTTAAGCTCACTTGCGCCGATGGTACTGCAATGCAATGCGGGAGAGTAGGTAGCCGCCTTCTTTTATCAAGAGCCTCAGATTTCGAAAGATTTCTGAGGCTTTTTTGTATTTTTGCAGTATGAATTGGACAGATAGGATACGACAGGTGAAGATTTACTGGGTGATAGCAGCGGTTTTGATTGCTGTCGCCTCTTTGCTCGTGTCTCATTTCCTGGTGCGGGATCTGGCTCTGGAGGAACGGAATAGGATGGAGGTATGGGCGGAAGCTATGCGCACTCTCAATAAAGCTGATGAAAATACGGATCTGAGTCTGGTGCTCAAGGTAATCAATGAAAATCATAGTATCCCTGTCATCGTGCTCGATGACCAGAATAAGGCTCAAACTTTCAGAAATGTGGAGATTGAGGGTAGGGATGAACAGGATTCCTTGCGTCAGGCTTCTCTTATCGGACAGCGACTGCTGGCTCAGGGCAAGAATATCAAGATAGAACTCGATGACTCTGCCCATGATTATCTGCAGGTGTGTTATGATGAATCGGTGATGATTCGCAGGCTTTCTGTTTATCCCTATATACAATTAGGGGTAGTGCTGCTCTTTGTGGTCATCGCCATCTTTGCTTTGCTTATTTCCAAAAGGGCGGAACAGAATAAGGTATGGGTAGGCCTGTCGAAGGAGACCGCTCACCAGTTGGGGACCCCTATCTCCAGTCTGATGGCTTGGATTGAAATTCTCCGCATGAATTATCCCGATGATGAACTGATTCCTGAGATGAACCAGGATGTCAAGCGGTTGCAGTTGATAGCCGACCGATTCTCCAAGATCGGTTCGCTGCCGGAGCCGGTATCAGCCAGTCTGAACGAGGTGCTGGAGCATGTCATAGCGTATATGGACCGTCGAACCTCCCGGAAGGTGCAGCTGGTGAAGGAAATGCCTTCTCATGAAGTCATTGTCAGGATGAATGCTTCCCTCTTTGAATGGGTGATAGAAAACCTCTGCAAGAATGCCGTTGATGCGATGGGAGCAGAAGGCGGACGGATTACCCTCCGTTTGATGGAAGCTTCTTATCGTGCCATCATTGAAGTAGAAGATACAGGTAAGGGAATCAGGAAGAAGGATTTGAAGCATGTATTCCGTCCCGGTTTTACCACAAAGCAACGTGGCTGGGGACTGGGACTGTCGCTGGCGAAGCGAATCGTAGAAGAATACCATCATGGCAAGATATGGATAAAAAACAGCGAACCAGGCAAGGGTACAACCTTCAGAATTGAACTCAAGATGGAATCCTGAGCCTGAAAAAACCAGAAAACGGCAAATTATCCGAGAATAATCGGTTAATAATGAGAGATTTTAGTGATTTTTACATAAAAAATTATTTTATCTCAAAAATTATTTGTAACTTTGCAGCCCGAAACCAATATGGTATATATTGAATTATGTGTAATATAGAGTCTTTTAAGATTGATTTGAAAGCTTTGCCTCAAGGGGTAACAAACTTGGAGTTTAAGCTAGACGATGAATACTTTCAGGCAATAGACGCTCCTGATATTCAGAGAGGCGAGTTGCAGAGTAGTCTGTCCATCAACAGGACGGACGACTTCTTCGAGCTCAATTTTCACACAGAGGGAGTGGTACACATACCATGTGACATCTGTCTGGATGATATGGACCAGTCCATTGAGACCGATGACAGACTCATGGTCAAGTTCGGAGACGACTACTCAGAAGAAGATGACCTCGTGATTGTGGCCGAGAACGAAGGAATGCTCGATATCTCGTGGTTCATCTATGAATTTATAGATCTTAACATTCCCATCAAGCACGTGCATGCACCTGGAAAATGCAATCCTGCTATGATTGAAATGCTCCAACAGCATTCTGCCGCCCGAAGCGGTGAGGAAGACGAAGAATCTGTAGATCCACGATGGGCAGCTCTTTTAAAATTAAAAAAGTAAAATTCAAAAAATAAAACATTTAAAAAATTATGGCACATCCTAAAAGAAGACAGTCAAAGACACGTACACTTAAGAGAAGAACTCATGATAAGGCAGTAGCTCCTACATTGGCAGTTTGCCCTAACTGTGGTGCATATTATGTTTACCACACTGTTTGCCCAACTTGCGGATACTACAGAGGCAAGGTAGCTATCGTTAAGGAAGCAGCTGAATAATGGGTAAAATCAATGCTGTAATTACAGGTGTGGGTGGATACGTGCCTGACTACATCCTCAACAACGAGGAGTTGTCTCGCATGGTTGATACTACAGACGAGTGGATTACCACCCGTGTGGGTATCAAAGAGCGCCACATCCTTACAGAGGAAGGTCTCGGAACCAGCTACTTGGCACGTAAAGCTGCTAAGCAGTTGATTCAGAAGACTGGCGTGGATCCAGACACAATCGATGCCTTGATTGTGACAACCACCACACCTGACTACAAGTTCCCTTCTACAGCATCTATCGTCCTCGGTAAGCTCGGATTGAAGAACGCTTTCGCATTCGACTTCTCTGCAGCTTGCTGTGGATTCCTCTACACTCTCGATGTTGCGGCAAGCATGATCCAGAGTGGAAGATACAAGAAGATCATCGTCATCGGTGCAGACAAGATGTCTTCACTGGTTGACTATACCGACCGTGCTACCTGTGTGCTCTTCGGCGACGGTGCCGGCGCAGTTCTTGTAGAGGCTACAGAAGAAGAGAATGTAGGTGTTCAGAACTCATACCTTCGTACCGATGGACAAGGCTTGCCTTTCCTCCATATGAAGGCTGGTGGTTCTGTTTGCCCTCCTTCACACTTCACCGTAGATCATCGTCTGCATTATCTTTATCAGGAAGGTCGTACCGTATTCCGTTACGCAGTAACCGATATGAGCAACGACGTGATGAAGATCCTGGAGATGAACAATCTGAAGGCTGATGATGTGAACTGGGTGATTCCTCACGAGGCGAACCTCCGAATCATCGAGGCAGTGACCAAACGTGCAGGAATTCCACTTGACAAGGTGGTAGTAAACATCGAACGTTACGGAAATACCAGTGCTGCTACAATTCCATTGGCACTCTGGGATGCTGAAAGCCAGTTGAAGAAGGGTGACAACATCATCTTCACAGCCTTCGGTGCAGGTTTCGTACACGGTGCCTCTTTCTATAAGTGGGCATACGATGGTGCTGCTTGCGGCAAGTAAGACATATCAAAAATAGGATAGAATAATTATCTATATAAGGAAACGCATCTTTCTTACTTCATCTATAATATAATGAATAAGCAAGGATGCGTTTCTTTAGCTTAAAATCAATTTTTATCGTATGCATAAAGCAGGTTTTGTAAATATCGTGGGTAACCCTAATGTGGGTAAGAGTACGCTGATGAATCAACTGGTGGGCGAGCGTATCAGCATCGCTACCTTCAAGGCGCAGACCACTCGTCATCGTATCATGGGTATCGTGAATACCGATGATATGCAAATCGTGTTTTCGGATACCCCTGGCGTCTTGAAGCCAAACTACAAGATGCAGGAGATGATGCTCGCCTCTCGGAGAGTGCATTGGCTGATGCCGATGTGCTGCTTTATGTTACTGATGTGATAGAGAATCCTGAGAAGAACATCGACTTCCTGGAGAAGGTGAAGAAGATGAAGATTCCGGTGCTCCTGCTCATCAACAAGATTGACCAGAGCGACCCGAAGAAGTTGGGAGACATCGTGGAAAAATGGCACTCGCTGTTGCCGAATGCGAGATTCTTCCTATTTCTGCGAAAAACAAGTTTGGCGTGGATATGCTCCTGAAGCGTATCAAGGAGCTGTTGCCTGAGTCGCCTGCGTTCTTTGACAAGGACCAGTTGACCGACAAGCCAGCCCGTTTCTTCGTATCGGAGATTATCCGTGAGAAGATTCTCCTCTACTACGACAAGGAGATTCCTTACGCTGTAGAGGTGAGAGTGGAGCGGTTCAAGGAGGATGATACCCGCATCCACATCAATGCCGTGATCTACGTAGAGCGTGACTCTCAGAAGGGAATCATCATCGGCCATCAGGGCGTGGCTCTGAAGAAGGTGAACACCGAGAGTAGAAAGGCTTTGGAAAAGTTCTTCGGCAAGAAGATATTCCTGGAAACCTTCGTAAAGGTTGATAAGGATTGGCGCAGTTCTCAGCGAGAACTCGATGCCTTCGGATATAATCCGGAATAACAACTTTCTCCTCCCTGAATGTAATCGAGGGAGTGACTCTCGCCAGAGGAGCGAGGGCCGGAGCAAGGTCAGCTTCGGCAAATTATTAACTTGGATGCAGAGACCACATCCATGATACCTCCTGAAAGGAAGGAGGCGAATGACTATTTATGGCAAATTTAGTAGCAATCGTAGGTCGCCCTAACGTGGGTAAATCTACTTTATTCAATCGTTTGACTCAATCCCGTCGCGCTATCGTTAGTGATACGGCTGGTACTACCCGCGACCGTCAGTATGGTAAGTGCAGCTGGAACGGCAGAGAATTCTCTGTGGTGGATACCGGTGGTTGGGTCGTTAAATCAGATGACATTTTCGAGGATGCTATCCGCAAGCAGGTGTTGGTAGCTACAGAAGAGGCCGACCTGGTGCTCTTCCTGGTAGATGTAAACACCGGTTTGACCGACTGGGATGAGGATGTAGCTCTCATCTTGCGTCGTGCCAAGCTGCCTGTAATCCTTGTTGCCAACAAGGTGGATAACAGTGCTGAGTATTATGAGGCTGCCGAGTTCTACAAGCTGGGCTTGGGTGATCCTCAGTGTATCAGTGCTGCAACAGGTGGTGGTACGGGTGACTTGCTCGACATCATATTGGACAAGCTTCAGGATAATCCAGAGGAGCTATCGAGGAGGATATTCCTCGTTTCGCTGTGGTAGGTCGTCCTAACGCAGGTAAGAGCAGTATCATCAATGCCTTCATCGGTGAGGACAGAAATATCGTTACCGAGATTGCAGGTACTACCCGTGACAGTATCTATACCCGTTACGATAAGTTCGGTTTCGACTTCTACCTGGTAGATACTGCCGGTATCCGCAGAAAGAACAAGGTGAGCGAGGACCTGGAATTCTATTCCGTGATGCGCTCTATCCGTGCCATCGAGAACAGTGATGTCTGCATCCTGATGCTGGATGCTACCCGTGGTATCGAGACCCAGGATATGAACATCTTCCAGCTGATCCAGAAGAACAACAAGAGTCTGGTGGTGGTAGTAAACAAGTGGGACCTGGTAGAGGAGAAGAACCAGAAGGTGATTGATACCTTCGAGAATGCTATCCGCAACCGAATGGCTCCATTCGTGGATTTCCCTATCATCTTTGCTTCAGCCTTGACCAAGCAGCGTATCTTCCGTGTACTGGAGACTGCAAGGAGGTTTACCAGAACCGCAAGGCTCATATCGGTACTTCCAAGCTCAATGAGGTGATGCTGCCTATCATCGAGGCTTATCCACCACAGAGCGTGAAGGGTAAGTATATCAAGATCAAGTACTGTACACAGTTGCCTAACACTACGATTCCATCGTTTGTGTTCTATGCCAACCTGCCACAGTATGTAAAGGAGAACTATCGCCGCTTCCTGGAGAACAAGATTCGTGAAAACTGGTCATTGCATGGTTGTCCAATCAATATCTTCATCCGTCAGAAGTAATTGAAGCGTAATGGATAGGACGCCCTGAAAGGGCAAAAGCATCTATAAAATGAAGAAACTTTTGTTTTTTATGATATTCAGCATGGGGTTGGGACTTTCTTCCTGCAAGGAGGAGAGTCCTGACCCTGGCTATTTGGCAGGTATCGCAGCCAAGGGATATTACGACCTGCTCCTGGAAGGAAAGTATGAGGAGTATGTGGCTGGTTTCAACCAACCTTACCGTATTCCGAAAGGCTATCATGAGCAGCTGGTGCTCAATGCGGAAATGTATGTGGAGCAGCAGCAGAAAGAGCATGCAGGCATGAAGAAGATTGATGTGCTGAATGCCAAGGCTGATACCGCCCGCCATGTGGCAGATGTCTTCCTGCAGGTGGCTTATGGTGACAGTACCAAGGAACAGATTGTGGTTCCGATGGTAGAGGTGAAAGGTGAATGGAAAATGAGATAAGTATCTGATTTCAATAAAAAAAGCTATCTGCTTGCTGGCAGATAGCTTTTTTTATTGAAATCGGATTTGAAACTTTCTGTTTCTCTATTTTATTTCTTCTCTTTCATTTCCACTTCCTTCACCTTTCTGAAGAGGTCGGAAGCGAAGACGAGGTCGTTGAGCTGCTCGTTGGTAGAAGACATCACCTGGTCCTTGTTGCCCTGCCATTCCTTGTGACCCTTGCAGATGAAGCAGATGTTCTCACCGATACCCATCACAGAGTTCATATCGTGGGTATTGATGATGGTTGTCATATTGTAATCCTTGGTGATGCCCGAAAGGAGTTCGTCGATGACGAGCGAAGTCTTTGGGTCGAGACCAGAGTTCGGTTCATCACAGAAGAGATACTTCGGATTCATCACGATGGCGCGGGCGATGGCAACACGTTTCTGCATACCACCTGAGATTTCGCCAGGGTATTTCTGCTGGGCATCAATCAGGTTGACACGGTCGAGACATTCCTGTGCTCTCTTCACGCGTTCCCTGTAATTCATACTTGAGAACATATCGAGGGGGAACATCACGTTCTCCAGCACATTGAGCGAGTCGAAGAGGGCTGCGCTCTGGAAGATCATACCCATCTCGCGTCGCATCATCACCTTCTCCTTCTTGCTCATCTGCACGAAGTCGCGGCCGTCGTAGAGTACCTTTCCGCTGGTAGGTTCGAGGAGTCCGACGAGGTTTTTCATCAACACCGTCTTTCCCGAACCACTCTGTCCGATGATGAGGTTGGTCTTTCCCGTTTCAAATTTCACACTGATATTATCGAGTACGGTCTTGTCGCCGAAAGCTTTTGTAAGATTTTGAACTTCTATCATAGCCAGAGTCTTTAAGAGAGTAATTGAGTAAGGAACACATCCGAGAAGAGGATGAGAACGCTGGAGCAAACCACGGCATCGGTGGAAGCTTTACCTACCTCTACCGAACCACCTTCCACGGTGTATCCAAAGTAGGAGGAAACACTGGAGATGATGAATGCGAAGAAGAGACTCTTGATGATACTCATCCACACAAACCACTGGTTGAAGGAATGCTGGAGTCCCAGGGTAAGGTCATCCGGCGGGAGAATATGTCCGATGAATGCCGTACCGTATGCACCGATGATGCCCATCAGTGATGAGAAGATGACGAGGAAAGGCATGATGGTAACCAGACCGAGAATCTTTGGCAGCACCAGATAGCATGCAGAGTTGACACCCATGATGTCGAGTGCGTCGATCTGCTGGGTTACTCGCATGGTACCCAGCTCGGAAGCGATGTTGGAACCCACCTTTCCGGCAAGGATGAGACACATGATACTGGAAGAGAACTCCAGCAGCATGATTTCTCGGGTGGTATAACCCGAAACCCATCGAGGCATCCATGGACTCTGGATGTTCAGTTTCATCTGGATACAGATGACTGCACCGATGAAGAATGAGATGAGGAGTACGATGCCGATGGAATCGACTCCCAGCTGCGACATTTCCTTGATATATTGCTTGAGGAACATGCGCATACGTTCTGGTCGCGAGAAAGAGCGACCCATCAATATCAGATATTTACCGAAGGTGGTAAGCCATTTTTCTATTATCATGTCAATATTCTATGAATTTTGCTGCAAAATTAAGCAAAATCCTCTAAAAAACTGCAATATTATGAATAGTTTTAGTTTTTTAAGGTGATATTTCCCCATTTTTTATTATTTTTGCAGTCAAATTAGCTAATTATGGACGAAATAATGAATTCAGAGCAGCAGTCTTCTGACGGCAGATTAGTGCTGCGAACAGAAGGACTGGTAAAGCGCTATGGCAAGCGAACCGTTGCCAATGGTGTAACGATCAATGTAAAGCAAGGTGAGATTGTAGGCTTGCTCGGACCTAATGGTGCGGGTAAGACTACTTCATTCTATATGACCACCGGACTGGTGGTACCTAATGAGGGACATGTATATTTGGGTGATCAGGAAATTACCAAGTTTCCTGTGTATAAGCGTGCCCGTGCCGGCATCGGCTATCTGCCACAGGAGGCGAGCGTATTCCGCAAGATGAGTGTGGAAGACAATATCATGTCGGTGCTTGAGATGACCGGCAAGCCAAGAGCCTATCAGCTTGAGAAACTGGAGAGCCTGATCAAGGACTTCGACCTGCAGAAGGTGCGCAAGAACCTGGGCGACCAGCTTTCCGGAGGTGAGCGCCGAAGAGTGGAAATCGCACGTTGTCTTGCCAACGATCCTAAGTTCATCATGCTCGATGAGCCATTTGCCGGAGTCGATCCTATCCAGGTAGAGGAAATCCAGCATATCGTATGGAAACTGAAGTACCGCAACATCGGAATCCTCATCACCGACCACAATGTGGATGAGACACTTACCATCACCGACAGAGCCTATCTGCTCTTCGAAGGCCGTATCCTTTTCCAGGGTACTCCGGAGGAGCTGGCAGAAAACAAGACAGTGAAGGAGAAGTACCTTACAACCAGCTTTGTGCTTAGAAAGAAGGACTTCCAGCTGCTTGATGAGCAGAAAAAAGCAAGAGATAAGGAGTAATTAGGTTAAAAAAACAAATTTTTCTCTTATATATTAGGTATATCGGCTAAAAATGCGTAATTTTGCAAGCCGATTGTGTAAAAGGCTTGTCCTGGATCGTCAGGGAGAGCCTGGACCAATTGAATAAGATAATAATTAATAATAATAAAAATAAAAAATCAAGATGAAAGTTTCATTTGAAAATCCTGACAAGATTAATGGTCTTATGACTCTCGTTGTAGAGGAGGCAGACTATAAGAACGAAGTCGAGAAGACATTGAAAGATTACCGTAAGAAGGCTAATGTTCCAGGTTTCCGTCCTGGTCAGGCTCCTATGGGTATGATTAAGCGCCAGTTCGGTGCATCTGTAAAGATGGAGGCCATCAACAAGCTCGTTGGCCAGGAGATTTACAAGTATGTACAGGACAACAATATCCAGATGCTCGGCGAGCCTCTTCCATCAGAGAAGCAGGAGCCAGCTGACTTGGAGAAGGACACAACCTTCACATTCATGTTCGACATCGCTGTTGCACCTGAGTTCAAGGTTACTCTCAACGGTCGCGACAAGGTTGATTACTATAACATCAAGGTTGACGATAAGATCCTCGACCAGCAGGTAGAGATGTACGCTCAGCGTGCAGGCAGCTACGAGAAGGGCGAGAAGTATGAGGAGAACGACCTTTTGAAGGGTGATATCCGTGAGCTCGACGAGAACGGTAACACCAAGGAAGGTGGTATCACTGTTGAGGGTGCTATCCTGATGCCTAGCTACATCAAGGTAGAGGAGCAGAAGAATCTCTTCAATGACGCTAAGGTGGGTGATGTAATCACTTTCAACCCTAAGAAGGCTTACCCAGAGAACGATACTGAGGTTTCTTCTCTCTTGAAGATCGAGCGTGAGGCTGTTGCTGACCTGGAGTCTGAGTTCAGCTTCCAGATCACAGAGATCCAGCGCTTCAAGAAGCACGAGGTTAACGAGGAGCTCTTCAAGCAGGTATTCGGTGAGGATACTGACGTGAAGGATGAGGCTGCTTTCCGTGCTAAGATCGCTGAGGGCTTGCAGGAGCAGTTGGTTAACGACTCTGACTACAAGTTCATCCTCGACGTTCGCGAGCACTGCGAGAAGAAGGTTGGCGAGTTGGCATTCCCAGATGCACTCTTGAAGCGCATCATGTTGGCTAACAACAAGGATAAGGGTGAGGAGTTCGTAGAGAAGAACTACGACCAGAGCATCAAGGAGTTGACATGGCACCTCATCAAGGAGCAGCTCATCAAGGCTCAGGATATCAAGGTGAACGACGAGGATATCAAGGAGACCGCTAAGGAGGCAGCTCGTGCTCAGTTCGCTCAGTATGGTATGACAAACATCCCTGAGGAGTATATCGAGAACTATGCTAACGAGATTCTCAAGAAGGGTGACTCTGTTGACGCATTGGTAGATCGCTCTATCGACCGTAAGTTGGCTACAGCTCTCAAGAGCGCTGTTAAGCTCAACGAAAAGGAGATTTCTGTAGAGGATTTCAACAAGATGATGCAGGAATAACACTTTTTTGAAAAAAAACTTCAAATAAATACGAGGTTATCGACTTTTTTTATTATCTTTGTTCCACCGAATGAGATAATGAGGTCGATAACCTCGTTTTTTGTTCCTTATTTTGAAGAAAAAAGTAATATAGATATGAACGATTTTAGAAAATATGCTACCAAGCATCTTGGTATGAATGGGATGGTGCTTGACGACGTGATGAAGTCGCAGGCTAAGTATTTGAACCCTTATATCTTGGAGGAGCGTCAGTTGAACGTTACCCAGATGGACGTGTTCTCTCGCTTGATGATGGACCGTATCATCTTCCTGGGTACAGAAATTGATGATTATACTGCCAACACCTTGCAGGCACAGCTGCTCTATCTCGACTCTGTAGATAGCGGCAAGGATATTTCCATCTATCTGAACAGTCCTGGCGGTAGCGTTACTGCCGGTCTGGGTATCTATGATACCATGCAGTTTATTACCAGCGATGTTGCTACCATCTGTACAGGTATGGCTGCTTCTATGGCTGCCGTATTGCTCGTTTCAGGTCAGGAAGGCAAGCGTTCTGCCTTGCCACATAGCCGTGTGATGATTCACCAGCCATTGGGTGGTGTTCAGGGTCAGGCTTCTGATATCGAGATTGAGGCTCGTGAGATCCTGAAGATGAAGAAGGAACTCTATACCATCATCTCTGAGCATTCTCATACTCCATACGACAAGGTTTATGCTGATAGCGACCGTAACTACTGGATGACTGCCGAGGAAGCAAAGGAGTATGGTATGATTGATAATATCCTGGTACGTAAGTAACGGGACGGTATATCAAGATTGCTATATATAATATAAGGTATATATAATATTAGGGTATATATATAATAAGGTATAAAGAAGAAAAAGGAAAAGACATTATGCCAAAGAAAGCATGTAGTTTCTGTGGAAGAAGCGAGAATGAAGTGAAGTTGTTGATCACAGGTATCAATGGCTTTATCTGTGAGGAGTGCGCTAAGCAGGCATTTGAGATTGTGCAGCAGACTGGCGTGTTGGCTCCAAAGGGCGATGGCGCGAAGTTTGCCTTGAAGCAGGTGCCAAAGCCGGTGGAGATCAAGGAATATCTCGATGAATATATCATCGGACAGGAACATGCCAAGCGTCATCTTGCCGTTGCTGTCTATAATCATTATAAGCGTCTGCAGCAGCCAGAGGATAAGGAAGGCGTGGAAATCGAAAAGAGTAACATCATCATGGTGGGTAGTACCGGTACCGGTAAGACTTTGCTGGCACGTACCATAGCCAAGTTGCTCGATGTGCCTTTCACCATCGTGGATGCTACGGTATTTACCGAGGCTGGTTATGTGGGTGAGGATGTGGAGAGTATCCTTTCCCGTCTGCTCCAGGTAGCCGACTATAATGTGGAGGCTGCCCAGCGTGGTATCGTCTTCATCGATGAGATTGACAAGATTGCCCGCAAGAGCGACAACCCATCTATCACCCGCGACGTAAGTGGAGAGGGTGTACAGCAGGGACTTTTGAAACTCCTGGAGGGAACCATGGTGAACGTACCGCCAAAGGGTGGACGCAAGCATCCTGATCAGGATTACATCCATGTGGATACCAAGAATATCCTCTTTATCTGCGGTGGTGCCTTCGACGGTATCGAGCGCAAGATTGCTCAGCGCCTGAACACCCACGTGGTAGGCTATAACTCAGTACAGAATGTTGCCAAGGTAGATAAGAAGGATCTGATGAAGTACATCCTGCCACAGGATTTGAAGTCATTCGGTCTGATTCCAGAAATCATTGGTCGTCTGCCTGTGCTCACCTATCTCAATCCTTTGGATAGAGATGCGCTGCGCAAAATCCTGGTAGAGCCAAAGAACTCTATCGTGAAGCAGTATATGAAGCTCTTCGAGATGGATGGCATCAAGCTCAGCTTTACAGAGGAATCACTCGACTTCATGGTAGATAAGGCTGTGGAGTATAAGTTGGGCGCCCGTGGACTTCGTTCTATCGTAGAGGCAGTGATGACCGATGCGATGTTTGAGGTACCATCCAAGAAGATCAAGAAGTTTGAAGTGACATTGGATTATGCTAAGGGACAGCTCGACAAGGCTCATCTTGGACAGCTGGAGTCAGCGTAAGGATGATTCCGGCAAGCATCATTCTTTGTAAATATCATCAAATCAGTTGGGAGAGAATCCCGGCTGATTTCTATATACCATATAAAGACATATAAAATTAAAGTTGGATATGACGGAACAGGTAAATCTTACAGAACAGTTGAAACATTATTTCGGTTTCGATTCGTTTAAAGGCGAGCAGGAATCTATCATCAGGAACTTGATGGATGGCAACGATACGTTTGTATTGATGCCTACTGGTGGTGGCAAGAGCTTGTGTTATCAGCTTCCATCCTTGATCATGGATGGAACAGCTATTGTTATCTCACCACTGATTGCCCTGATGAAGAATCAGGTGGATGTAATCAATGGAATGAGCGAAGACGATGGCGTGGCTCACTATCTGAATTCATCTCTGAACAAATCGGCCATTGAGAAAGTGAAGAGCGACATATTGAGTGGCAAGACCAAACTCCTCTATGTGGCACCGGAATCTCTGACCAAGGAAGATAATGTAGAGTTCTTGAAGACCATCAAAATCTCTTTCTATGCCGTGGATGAGGCACATTGTATCTCTGAGTGGGGACATGATTTCCGCCCAGAGTACCGACGCATACGCCCTATCATCAACGAAATAGGCAAGGCACCGGTCATTGCCCTTACGGCAACGGCTACCGACAAGGTGCGTACAGACATCAAGAAAAACCTCGGCATCGTGGATGCCAGGGAATTCAAAAGTTCCTTCAACCGTGCGAATCTCTTCTACGAGGTGCGCCAGAAGAGTAATGACATCGATCGCCAGATTATCATGTTTATCCGTCAGCATCCAGGTAAGAGTGGCATCATCTATTGTCTGTCCAGAAAGAAGGTGGAAGAACTGGCTGAAGTACTCAAGGCTAACGATATCAAGGCTGCTCCTTATCATGCAGGTCTGGATTCTGCAACCCGTTCGCAGACTCAGGACGACTTCCTGATGGAGCGTATCGATGTCATCGTGGCGACTATCGCCTCGGTATGGGTATTGACAAGCCGGATGTAAGATTTGTCATCCACTATGATATTCCAAAGAGTCTGGAAGGTTACTATCAGGAGACCGGTCGTGCCGGACGCGATGGAGGAGAAGGTATCTGCATCGCTTTCTATGCACGCAAGGATTTGAGAAAACTGGAGAAATTCATGGAGAACAAACCTGTGGCAGAACAGGATATCGGCCGACAGCTCCTGCAGGAGACTGCCGCATACGCTGAATCATCTGTCTGCCGCCGCAAGATGCTGCTCCATTATTTCGGAGAAGAATATGATGTGGAAAACTGCCACAATTGCGACAACTGTCTGCATCCTTCCGTGAAGTTTGAGGCTAAAGAAGCCTGGTAGTGGTTTTGGAGGCTGTGGCTGCCGTGAAGGAAAACTTCCGTCAGGAGTATATCATCGATTTCGTGAAAGGCCGTGCCACCGACGACATCGTTTCCCACAAGCACGACAACCTGGAAGAGTTTGGTGCCGGTGAGGATATGGATGCCAAGGTATGGAATCCGGTAATCCGCCAGGCATTGATAGCCGGTTATCTCAAGAAGGATGTAGAGAACTACGGACTCTTGAAGTTGACAGCTGCCGGCAAGCGTTATCTGAAAAACCCGACATCTTTCATGATCGTTGCCGACAAGGAGTTTAAGGACGATTATGTAGAGAGTGCTCACGAAGGCAGTAACAACGGAGAAGCACTGGATCCAACGCTCTTTGCCATGTTGAAAGACCTGCGCAAGAGTGTGGCGAAAAAGCGCAAGTTGCCACCATATGTCATCTTCCAGGATGTATCTCTGGAGCAGATGGCTACCATGTATCCGCACGACTTGCAGGAGTTGCAGAACATCCAGGGCGTGGGAGCCGGTAAGGCAAAGCGTTATGGCAAGGAATTCTGTAAGCTGATCCAGAACTATTGTGTAGAAAATGAAATCGAGCGACCAGAGGAGTTGCGCGTGAAGACCGTTGCCAAGAAGTCATTGCTCAAGGTGAATATCATCCAGAGCATCGACCGACAGATTGACCTCGAAGATCTTGCCAGCGCCAAAGGTTTGGAGTTTGCTGATCTTCTGGACGAAATCGAGGCAATCGTGTATAGCGGAACCAAGTTGAATATCGATTATTTCATCGAAGACAGGATGGATGACGACAAGATTGACGACATCTATGACTACTTCATGGAGAGCGAAACAGACGACTTGGATGCGGCACTCGATGAGTTGGATGAAGACTACACAGAAGAGGACATTCGACTGATTAGAATCAAGTTTTTGTCCGAACAAGCCAACTAATCACGTTAAATAGCATTAATAAGGTAAGATTTTCGTAAAAAGCGAACTCTATCTGAGAAATTATTGCTAAATTTGCACGCAATAAATTTTTAAAGGTTACAATATGTCATCATTTGTTGCAGATAAAATTGTAATGGACGGTCTCACTTACGACGACGTCCTTCTGATCCCTGCTTATTCAGAGGTACTACCAAAACAGGTAGAGTTGAAAACCAAGTTCTCTCGTAACATCGAGTTGAACGTTCCATTCGTTACAGCAGCGATGGACACCGTTACCGAGGCTTCAATGGCGATTGCTATCGCCCGCGAAGGTGGTATTGGTGTCATCCACAAGAACATGACCATCGAGGAGCAAGCTCGTCAGGTGGCTATCGTGAAGCGTGCTGAGAATGGTATGATTTATGACCCTGTCACCATCCGTCGTGGCAGTACAGTGAAGGATGCGCTGGATATGATGCACGACTATCATATCGGTGGTATTCCAGTGGTGGATGACGAGAATCATCTCGTTGGTATCGTGACCAACCGTGACCTTCGTTTCGAGCGTCACATGGACAAGAAGATTGATGAGGTAATGACCAGCGAGAACCTGGTTACCACTCACATTCAGACCGACTTGGTTGCCGCAGCTTCCATCTTACAGGAGAACAAGATTGAGAAGCTCCCTGTAGTTGATAATGAGAATCGCTTGGTAGGTTTGATCACTTACAAGGACATCACCAAGGCTAAGGACAAGCCAATGGCTTGCAAGGATGCCAAGGGTCGCCTTCGCGTGGCTGCCGGTGTTGGTGTTACAGTTGATACCTTGGACCGTGCCAAGGCTCTGGTTGAGGCTGGTGCTGATGCCATCGTTATTGATACTGCTCATGGTCACTCTAAGGGTGTTGTCGAGAAGCTCAAGCAGGTAAAGGCTGCCTTCCCACAGGTAGATGTAGTAGTAGGTAACGTTGCTACCGGCGAGGCTGCCAAGTATTTGGTAGAGAATGGCGCTGATGGCGTAAAGGTAGGTATCGGTCCTGGTTCTATCTGTACTACCCGTGTCGTTGCCGGTGTAGGTGTGCCTCAGTTGAGTGCTGTTTATGATGTATATTCTGCCTTGAAGGGTACAGGCGTTCCTTTGATTGCCGATGGCGGTTTGCGCTATTCTGGTGACGTAGTGAAGGCTCTGGCTGCTGGTGGTAGCTGCGTAATGATCGGTTCATTGGTAGCTGGTACTGAGGAGAGCCCTGGCGATACTATCATCTTCAACGGCCGTAAGTTCAAGAGCTACCGCGGTATGGGTTCTCTCGAGGCTATGGAGCAGAAGAATGGTTCTAAGGACCGTTACTTCCAGGGTGATACCAAGGATGCCAAGAAGCTTGTACCAGAGGGTATCGCAGGTCGTGTTCCTTACAAGGGAACTGTACAGGAGGTTATCTACCAGTTGATTGGTGGTTTGCGTTCTGGTATGGGTTACTGTGGTGCTGCTACTATCGAGAACTTGCACAACGCTAAGTTTGCCCGCATTACAAATGCCGGCGTATTGGAGAGCCATCCACATGATATCACTATTACCAGTGAGGCTCCTAATTACAGCCGCCCAGAATAATTATTTGAAAAGTAATATGAGATTTTATGCGCTTTTTGCAGCTATGCTCCTTTCGGGGAGCATAGCTTTTGCTCAAAACGACGACCCTACTATCATGACTATCAATGGTCAGCCTGTCAGTCGTTCGGAATTTGAATATTCTTATAACAAAAACAATTCCGAGGGCGTGATTGACAAGAAGACAGTCAATGAGTATGTTGACCTATTTGTTAATTACAACTTAAGGTTTTGGCGGCATTGGATGCCCATATCGATACAACGGCTTCTTTCAAACAGGAGTTTCTGCAGTATCGTGACCAGCAGGTGCGTCCGGCGATGATCAGTTCGGGAGACGTGGAGGCGGAAGCGCAGAAAATATACGAAGAAGCAAAACAACGTGTCAGTAGGTCGGGTGGAATGGTTCATCCTGCCCACATATTGATCCGTTTGGGACAGAAAGCCTCTGCTGCAGACCAGGAAACGGCGCGACAGAAGCTCAATCTATCTATCAGGCTCTATGCAAAGGAGGCGATTTCGCCGGATATGCCAGAAAGTATTCTGATGACCAGGGTT
This sequence comes from Prevotella sp. AM34-19LB, assembly GCF_003468525.1. NCBI lineage: Bacteria > Pseudomonadati > Bacteroidota > Bacteroidia > Bacteroidales > Prevotellaceae > Prevotella > Prevotella sp. AM34-19LB. Next base: position 17,020 of record NZ_QSIG01000020.1, read on the forward strand.
CTGCCGTCAAGGGTGGAGATATCTCCTGGATATCAAGAGGGCAGACGGTGAAGACTTTTGAGGATGCTGCGTTCTCACTCAAGGTGGGAGAAATCAGCAAGCCAATCCTCTCGGAGTTTGGCTATCACATCATCAAGCTGATGGGAAAGCAGGACTTCTATCCTTATGATTCGGTGAAGAACGATATCCTTCGTTTCATCGATGCCAAGGGAATCAGAGAAAGAATCATCAACGAAAAGTTGGATTCCATTGCCAGGACGTTGCCTGCGGGAAGTGACCGTGAAACCGTCTTGGATCAGAAAGCTTCAGAATTGTCGGCTCACGACAAGAATCTGAAATATCTCATGCAGGAGTATCACGACGGATTGCTGCTCTATGAAATCAGCAACCGGATGGTATGGGAGAAAGCGGCGAATGATGAACAGGCACAAGCTGCTTATTTTGCCAAGAACAAGAAGAAATACAGATGGGAGCATCCCCGCTTCAAGGGTATTGCTTACCATACAAAGGATGCTGCCGACGTGGCAGCGGTCAAGAAATGTGTAAAGGGTAAGCCTTTTAGCCAATGGGCAGAGTTGCTTCGAAGGAAGTTTAATGCCGATTCGGTGGTGCGTGTCCAGGTGGAGGAAGGAATCTTCAAGAAGGGAGATCATCCTGTAGTGGATTCACTGGTGTTCAAGACAAGCGCCAAGGTAGAGAAGGTTAAAGGATATCCTTACGATGCTACATTCGGAAAAATTCTCAAAAAGGGACCTAAGGAATACACGGATGTGAAAGCCTGGGTGATAGCCGACTATCAGGACCAGCTGGAGAAGGAATGGGTGGCAACATTAAGAAAGAAATATCAGTTTGTGGTGTACCCTGAGGTATTAGCCACGGTAAACAAACATTAAACATAAAATTCAAGCAGAATACAGATCTATGAAGACTGGATATAAAATGAGTCTGGCGTTTATCGCATTGCTCCTTATCATGGGCATGAGCGCAAGCGCCTCACGTATGGGCATGAGTCGCCATGCTTCGGTTGCCGACAGTGATTCGGCAAAGTTGGAAGCGGTGAACGACTCGCAGTCAATCGACCCGGGAAGTATTGTTGACGAGGTGATCTGGGTAGTTGGAGATGAGGCTATCCTCAAGTCTGACGTCGAGGTTACCCGCTTGCAGTCGGAGGCAGATGGCATCAAGTTCGTCGGCGATCCAGACTGTTCTATTCCTGAGCAGATTGCCGTGCAGAAACTTTTCCTGCACCAGGCTGCCATCGACAGTATCGAGGTGTCTGAGTCGGAAGTCATGCAGGGCATCGACGACCAGATCAACTACTGGGTTTCCATGATTGGATCCCGTGAGAAGCTGGAGGAATACCGCAAGCAGAGCATCACCCAGATGCGCCAGCAGATGCATGATGATTTCAAGAACCGCCAGCTCATCCAGAAGATGAAGCAGGAACTGGTGAAGGATATTAAGGTTTCTCCTGCGCAGGTACGTAAGTATTTCAACAACTTGCCTACGGATAGTATTCCATTCGTTCCTACAGAGGTGGAGGTAGAGATCCTGACCATGCAGCCTCGTATTCCGATGGAAGAAATCAGCCGTGTGAAGAACCAGTTGCGTGACTTCACCGACCGCGTGAACAAGGGTGAGACAACTTTCGCTACTTTGGCTCGTATGTACAGTGAAGACCCGGGTTCAGCCCGAATGGGTGGTGAGATGGATTATATCGGACGTGGTATGTTGGATCCTGCATTTGCCAATGTAGCATTCAACCTGACCGACCCAAAGAAGATTTCCAAGATTGTGGAGTCTGAGTTCGGTTATCACATCATCCAGTTGATTGATAAGCGAGGTGACAAGATCAAGTGCCGTCATATCCTGCTCAAGCCAAAGGTTTCACAGGAGGCTATCGACAAGTCAATCGGTCGTCTGGATTCCATCGGTAATGATATCCGTGCCAAGAAGTTTACCTTCGAGGCAGCCGTAGAGGCATTATCTGATGATAAGGATACCCGTAACAACAAGGGATTGATGGCAAATACAGCCCAGGCAGACAACCGTACCTCTAAGTTCCAGATGAAGGATCTTCCTACAGAGGTGGCACGTGTGGTAGATACCATGAAGGTAGGTCAGATTTCTGCACCTTTTACCATGGTCAATACCAAGGGCAAGACTACCTGCGCCCTGATCAAGTTGGTGAGCAGGGTAGAGGGTCATAGAGCTACCATTACTGAAGATTTCCAGGTAATGAAGGATGTCGTCCTTGCCAAGGAAAGAGAAAAAACGTTGCATGACTGGGTGGTTGACAAGATTAAGAAAACCTACGTTCGTATGAACGATCGCTACAAGAATTGCAATTTTGAATATCAAGGTTGGGTTAAATGATCAATAACAAGCAACATAATATTAACAAGAACGGGCATAGAATCTTTTTCATATTGATTCTATGCTATTTGGGTTTTGTCTGGTGCAGGCTATGCAGGCACCTAGGAAGAAACACAAGAAGCGCCCGGAGGGTGAGAGAGTCTATCTTCTTCACGCCGATGAGCTGCGCTACGATATGTTTGGCAGAAACCCTGATGCCCAGATTGTAAAGGGCAAGGTTTCGTTCATGCACCAGGGAGGTCATCTCACCTGCGACAGTGCCTATTTCTATCAGGGTACCAACTCTGTGAAGGCTTTCGGTCATGTGCATTACCGTCAGGGTGATACCTTGTCGCTTACCTGCGAGAGGGCTGAATATGATGGTATGATGCAGATGATGCATGCCCGCAGGAATGTGGTGCTGCACCATCGCAGACAGACCCTGAAGACGGACAGTCTGGATTTTGACCGTCTGTATAACATGGCGAACTTCTTTGACGGAGGTACGCTCATCGACGGTAAGGACCGACTGGTTTCCGACTGGGGAGAATATCATACCGAGACCCGAGAGGCAAAGTTTGTCTTCAATGTGAAGTTGCGCAGTGGTAAGGATGTGGTTACCACCGATACCTTGTATTATGACGTTCCAACCTCTACCGCCCACATGGTGGGACCTTCCAAGATAGTTTCCGGTTCCAGCGTGGTGCATACGGCAGATGGTTATTATGATACCAAGACCGATAAGGCTAAGCTCTTCGGCCGTTCTACCTTGGTGGATAAGGATAAGTCGATTACCGGTGACAGTCTCTACTATGTCAAGAATGGCGAGAGCACGGGTTATGGCAATGTGGTGTATGTGGATAAGAAGAATAAGAATTCTCTTACCTGCAACTATCTCCGTTATAATGAGAAGACGGGAATGGGATTCGCTACCAAGCGACCTGTAGCCATCGACTATTCTCAGAAAGATACGTTGTGGATGCATTCAGATACCATGCGCATTTATACTTTCAATATCAACACAGATTCGGTATATCGCAAGGTGCATGCCTATCCGCATGTCCGTGCTTTCCGCAACGACATGCAGGCTATCTGCGATTCCCTGGTTTTCAATTCCAAGGATTCCTGTATGACGATGTATAAGGATCCTGTTATCTGGAATGCCAACCGGCAGATGCTCGGTGAGGAAATCAGAGCTATATGGCAGACTCCACCATCCGCTTTGCCCATGTCATCGGTCAGGCTCTCTCTATCGAACAGATGCCGGACAGCGTACATTATAATCAGATTACTTCTTCTGAAATGAAATCCTATTTCGAAAAAGGAGAAATGAAGATGACGGAAGCAATCGGCAATGTGCAGACGGTCTATTATATGACCAACGACAAGGACAGTTCCCTGGTGGGACTCAACTATCTGGAGACCGATACCATGCGTATGTATCTGGGAGCAGCCAGAAAGTTGGATAAGATCTGGACCAATAAGTTCACCAGTACCATGTATCCGATTACCCAGGTTCCGCCAGCCAAGTATAAGTTACCTAACTTTGCGTGGTTTGAGGACCTCCGACCAACGGATAAGAATGATATTTTTGTATGGCGTGGCAAGTCGAGTGGCACGGAGTTGAAATCCATCAAGCGCCATGAGGCACCTTTGCAGTCCCTGAAGAAGGAACCGCTCAAGGAGGATAAGGAGAAGGCTGAAGCTGAGACTGCATCTGGGAAAACAGACAAGGAGGCATCCAAGAGTGCATCCAAGACAGCTCCTAAGAAAACTGTTCGTGCAGCTTCCAGAAAAACCTCAAAGGTTGCGCCAAAAGTTACCAAGAAAAACAAACGTAAATAAAAAAAAAGAAACGACGATGAGTGATGTCATCCAACTTTTACCAGATTCTGTTGCCAATCAGATAGCAGCAGGAGAAGTGATACAGCGACCAGCTTCTGTCATCAAGGAGCTGGTGGAGAATGCTGTTGATGCCGGCGCCAGGAATATTCAGGTGGTCGTGGTGGATGCGGGTCGCACCAACATCCAGGTCATTGATGATGGCAAGGGAATGTCGGAGACGGATGCCCGCCTTGCCTTTGAGCGCCATTCCACCTCTAAGATCCGTAAGGCAGACGATCTCTTTGCCCTCCGTACGATGGGATTCCGAGGAGAGGCTTTGGCTTCTATCGCTGCCGTGGCACAGGTGGAACTCAAGACCCGTCAGGAATCTGACGAGATAGGTACCCTCGTAGCCATATCGGGTTCCCGGTATGAGCGTCAGGAACCTTGTGCCTGTCCTGTGGGAACCAACTTTTCTGTGAGCAATATCTTCTACAATGTTCCTGCCCGCCGTAAATTCCTGAAGTCGAATTCTACCGAGCTCAATAACATCCTTACCGCTTTTGAGCGCATTGCCTTGGTGAATCCGCAGATTTCGTTTACCCTGCACAGCAATGGCACAGAAGTGTTCAATCTTCGTGCTGCCAATCTGCGCCAGCGTATCCTGGATGTGTTTGGCAAGAAGTTCAATCATGATCTCTTGCCCGTCAATGTAGAGACAACCATGTGCAAGGTTTCCGGATTTGCCGGCAAACCGGAGGCTGCCCGCAAGAAGGGAGTGCATCAGTTCTTCTTTGTGAACGGCAGATACATGAAGCATCCTTATTTCAACAAGGCGGTGATGGCGGCTTACGACCGCTTGATTCCAGTAGGAGAGCAGGTGCCTTACTTCCTCTATTTCGAGGTGGATCCTAAGGATATCGATGTGAACATCCATCCTACCAAGACCGAAATCAAGTTTGAGAATGAGCAGGCTATCTGGCAGATTCTCTCGGCTGCCGTGAAGGAGAGCATCGGTATGTTTAATGATGTACCTACCATCGACTTCGATACCGAGGATAAGCCGGAAATCCCGATGTTCAATCCGGAAGAGATTCCTTCGGCATCGGCTCCGAAGATCAGCGTCAATCCGGGATATAATCCTTTTAAGACTCGTCCTACTACTACGGCGAAGCCTGTTGGAGCCAGTTTCCCTGGACCTTCCAGTACCAAACCGGAGATAGACCAGAACTGGGAACAGCTTTACGAGGGGTTGAAAGACCAGGATGAACAGCAGCATACGATGGAACTCTTTGATGAGCCCGAGCAGGCTACTGCTGCAGGTACTACTGCTAGCAGTATTATAGCCGAGAAGTCGCCATCCCATTATCAGTATAAAGGCAAGTATATCATGACCGCCGTGAAATCGGGATTGATGATCATCGACCAGCATCGTGCCCATGTGCGTATCCTGTTCGAACAGTATCTCAAGCAGCTTGCCGAGCGCACCTTCCATTCCCAGAAGGTTCTCTTCCCGGAAGTAGTGCAGTTCCCGATGTCGGAGAAGGTAATCTTCGAAAAGATCTTGCCGGAAATGAACGGGATGGGATTTGAATTGGAAGATCTGGGAGGTGGCAGCTATGCCGTCAACTCCGTACCTGCAGGTCTGGAAGGAATGAATCCGGTAAGACTGGTGCAGGATATGGTATCCAGTGCGGTGGAGAAAGGAGTCTCAGCCATGGATGAAATCAACCATGCCCTGGCTCTTTCGCTTGCCCGTCATGCTGCGATACCGCACGGACAGGTGTTGAGCAATGAGGAGATGGAAGGATTGGTCAATGGACTTTTCGCCTGCGAGAATGTGAACTATACTCCTGATGGCAAGTCGGTGCTCTGCATCCTCCAGCAGCAGGAGATAGAGCATCTTCTGGGGTAGTTGCTTCCATCATCAAGGAATGCTATATGTAATATCGAAGACTGCTATATATAATAAGGTGTAGTTAAACTGAAAGTTAAAAATAGAAAGGTATGAAAAAGATATTAGCTTTGCTGGCTTTGGCCAGTGTTTCTATGGGAGGTTTTGCTCAGGACGTGGTTCCTGAAGAAAAATATAGTATTGCCACCAATTCTTTTTTCAGTAATTGGTTCGTGCAGGCTGGTTTGGACTGGAATGCATGGTATTCTGCCGAAGAGAGAGGACACGATCTGTCGAAGAGTCCTTTCAAGAAGTTCCGCAGCAATCCGGGCATCTCCCTGGCTTTCGGTAAATGGTTTACGCCAGGTATCGGTCTTCGTACCAAGATTCAGGGATTCTGGGGAAAGAAGGTGGATGCCGACTGGAACGAGGATACCAACGAGGGCAATGGCAATAAGTATTGGGTAGCCAATGAGCAGGTGATGTTCAACCTGACCAACCTTTTCAAGGGTTATAAGGAAGAGCGCGTCTGGAACATGATGGCGTTTGCCGGTGCCGGTGTGGGCCGCTCGATGACTCACGACAACTATGCCATGAATTACAGTCTGGGTCTTCATTCGGCATGGAAGGTGGCAGATAAGGTGCAGCTTTTCGCTGAGGCTGGTCTGAATACCTTCGATCATAATATTGATAATTGTGCAGGAAGTGCCTCCCAGTCTTGGACCCGCCGATGCAAGAATTACTATTTAGAACTAGGTGTTACCTACAATCTGGGCTCTTCCCGTTGGAGAAAGGCTCCAGATATGGATATTGTTGATACGCTTCACCAGTCGGAACTGGATGCCCTGAATGCTGCTTTGGAAGATGCCAATGCAGAAACCGAGCGTTTGAGAGGACTCTTGGAGAAAAAACAGGCAGGAGAGAAGGATTCTGAGCATGCTATCGACGAGGATCCTGCAGATTCCGTAGATATTCCAGCTGATTCTGGAGATGCTCCTGCAGATTCTGTGGAACAGTAAGTTTTGGCAAAAAGGCCAAATCATCCTATATAAAGGGCATTTTTCCCCGTGGAAAATGCCTTTTTTCATGTTTTTTCAACGAAAATGAAAAAAAAGTAGGAAAAAGTTTGGTGGAATCAAATATTTGTAGTACCTTTGCAACCGCTTACGAAAAGTAAGGGCGCTTAGCTCAGCTGGTTTAGAGCATCTGCCTTACAAGCAGAGGGTCGGCGGTTCGAATCCGTCAGCGCCCACCAAGTTAAAAGGTCTTTCAATAATCATTGAAAGACCTTTTTTGTTTTAATTAAAGCTAAATAATTCTCAGTTTTTCTGTTTTCTCGTAGGAATTCATTAACTTTGCACCCTATATAAATAATACGTATTGTTATGAATTTAGATTTATTGACTGCCATATCACCTATAGATGGTCGTTACAGGGGAAAAACAGAGCAACTCGCTAACTACTTTTCAGAGTATGCTCTCATCCGTTATCGTGTTCGAGTAGAGATAGAGTATTTCATTACTTTATGTGAGTTACCATTGCCACAGCTGGCTTCTTTCGATCAGTCGCTGTTTGAGCGTTTGCGTGACATCTATCGTAATTTCAACGAGAACGATGCTCAGCGTGTGAAAGACATTGAGAAGGTTACCAACCACGATGTGAAAGCTGTTGAGTATTTCATCAAGGAAGAGTTTGACAAGATTGGTGGCTTGGATGCCTACAAGGAGTTTATCCACTTCGGTTTGACATCTCAGGACATCAACAACACCAGTGTGCCTCTTTCTGTGAAGGAAGCTTTGGAGGAGTGCTTCTACCCTCAGGTAGAAGAGCTGATTGCCCAGCTTCAGACTTATGCTGATGAGTGGAAGGATGTACCTATGCTGGCTAAGACTCATGGTCAGCCTGCTTCTCCTACCCGTTTGGGCAAGGAAATCATGGTTTATGTATATCGTCTTACCGAGCAGCTTGATTCATTGAAGGCTTGCAAGTTTACTGCTAAGTTCGGTGGAGCTACCGGTAATTACAATGCTCATCATGTAGCTTATCCTGAGTATGACTGGAAGGCTTTCGGCAACAAGTTCGTCAGCGAGAAGCTGGGCTTGGAGCGTGAGCAATATACTACTCAGATCAGCAACTATGATCATCTGGGTTCCATCTTTGATGCCATCCGCAGAATCAACACCATCATCATTGACTTGGACCGTGACTTCTGGATGTACATCTCTATGGATTACTTCAAGCAGAAGATCAAGGCTGGTGAGGTAGGTTCCAGTGCCATGCCACACAAGGTGAACCCTATCGATTACGAGAATAGTGAGGGTAATCTCGGTATTGCCAATGCCATCCTCCAGTTCCTGGCACAGAAGCTCCCGGTTAGCCGTCTGCAGCGTGACCTTACCGATAGTACCGTACTCCGTAACATTGGTGTGCCTCTCGGTCATAGCGTCATCGCCATCCAGAGCACATTGAAGGGCTTGCGTAAGCTTATCCTCCATGAGGAGAAGTTGCAGGAAGACTTGAATAATACTTGGGCAGTAGTAGCTGAGGCTATCCAGACCATCCTTCGTCGTGAGGCTTATCCACATCCATACGAGGCATTGAAGGCGCTCACCCGCACCAATACCCATATGACTGAGGAAACCATTCATGAGTTTATCAAGGGCTTGAATGTAAGCGATAGCGTGAAGGCCGAATTGATGGCTATCACTCCAAGCAATTACACGGGTATCTAATCAAAAAGCAGTTTCCCTAACGGGCAGCCAAGGATATATTAAGACATATCATATATAAAATAATTAATAATAATAGATTTATTAACCCGGCCGTGAGGCTTTTATATTGAATAATTTATGGATTCAGAGTTCGAAAACAAACCACAGAGTCAATCGTCAGAGAGCGAGAACACCCGAGAGGGCTTCAACGCAGGCGGTTATCAGAAGAGTTATCGTAGTGTAGGTCGCACACAGCGTCCACGTATTAACAGTCATCGCCCATCATTCAACAGCGATAGAAGTAGCAGTAGTAGCGAGGGTGGCTTCCGTCCAGAAGGCTTCGGAGCTGGCTTGCAGAGCAGCTCTAGCAGCGAGCGTCCACAGCGCAGCAGCTATGGTAGCAGCCGTAGCAGCTATGGCAGCCGTCCACAGCAGGGTGGCTACAACAGCCGTGGTGGCTATAACAGCAACCGTGGTGGCGGTTATGGTCGTCCTCAGCCGGGAGGCTACGGCAGCCGTCCCACAGCAGGGTGGCTACAATAGTCGTCCTCGTTTCAATAATAATGCAGAAGGTGACGATCAGCATCCATCAACTGGTGGCTATCAGCCACGTCAGCAGGGTGGTTACAATGGTCGCCCTCAGCAGGGAGGCTATGGCAGCCGTCCTCAGCATGGCGGTTACAACAGCCGTCCTCAGCATGGTGGCTACAACAGCAACCGTGGTGGTTATGGTCGTCCTCAGCAGGGTGGTTACAATAGCAACCGTGGTGGCGGCTATGGTCGTCCACAGGGTGGTGGCTATGGCAACAACCGTGGTGGTGGCTTCCGTCAGCACACTCCAGGATACGATCCAAATGCTAAGTATAGCATGAAGAAGCGTATCGAATACAAGGAGGAGAATATCGACCCAACAGAGCCATTGCGCTTGAATAAGTTCCTTGCCAATGCTGGTGTATGCTCTCGCCGTGAGGCTGATGAGTTCATCCAGGCTGGTCTCGTAACTGTCAATGGTCAGGTAGTTACCGAGTTGGGTACCAAGATTCTTCGCACCGACGAGGTGAAGTTTCATGATGCAGTAGTATCTTTGGAGAAGAAGGTATATGTATTGCTCAACAAGCCAAAGGATTACGTGACAACCAGCGATGATCCTCAGCAGCGCAAGACTGTGATGGACCTCGTAAAGGATGTATGCCCTGAGCGTATCTATCCTGTAGGTCGTCTCGACCGTAACACAACAGGTGTACTCCTGTTGACCAACGATGGTGACCTGGCTTCTAAGCTGACTCACCCTAAGTTCTTGAAGAAGAAGGTATATCACGTACACCTCGACAAGAACCTCACTGCTCACGATATGCAGCAGATCAGCGAGGGTATCACTTTGGAAGATGGCGAGATCAAGGCAGATGCAGTAGCTTATGCTGACGAGCGCGACAAGTCACAGGTAGGTATCGAGATTCACAGCGGCAAGAACCGTATCGTTCGCCGTATCTTCGAGAGTCTCGGCTATCGTGTAACCAAGCTCGACCGTGTACAGTTTGCAGGTTTGACCAAGAAGAATCTCCGTCGCGGTGACTGGCGCTTCCTTACAGAGAAGGAAGTAGATATGCTCCGCATGGGTGCTTTTGAATAAGAAACATTAATATTAACAATGGAAAAAGTAAAAAGAACTAAAGTCGTTGACTTGCTCAAGAGCACTGCTTACGACTCAATCGTGAATGTTAAGGGATGGGTTCGTACCCATCGTAGTAGCAAAGCAGTCGATTTTATCGCTCTTAACGATGGTTCTACTATTAATAATATTCAGATAGTAGTCGACCCATCAAAGGTCGATGAGAATCAGCTCCGTCAGATTACCACTGGTGCCTGCATCAGCGTAGTAGGTACCTTGGTAGAGAGCCAGGGTGCCGGTCAGAGCGTTGAGATTCAGTGCGAAAGCATCGAAATCTACGGTCTCTGCGGCAGCGACTATCCTATGCAGAAGAAGGGACAGAGCTTCGAGTACATGCGTCAGTATGCTCACCTCCGTCTCCGTACCAATACCTTTGGTGCTGTGATGCGCATCCGCCACAACATGGCGATGGCTATCCATACTTACTTCCACGAGCATGGATATTTCTACTTCAATACTCCGCTCATCACTGCCAGCGACTGTGAGGGTGCAGGTCAGATGTTCCAGGTAACAACCAAGAACCTCTACAACCTGAAGAAGACTGAGGATGGCAAGATCGACTACTCTGATGATTTCTTCGGCAAGCAGACTTCATTGACTGTTTCTGGTCAGTTGGAGGGTGAGCTGGGTGCCACAGCACTCGGTGCCATCTATACCTTCGGTCCTACTTTCCGTGCAGAGAACAGTAACACTCCTCGCCACCTGGCTGAGTTCTGGATGGTTGAGCCAGAGGTTGCTTTCCTGGATATGGACGGTTTGATGGAGCTGGAGGAAGACTTCATCAAGTATTGTATCCGTTGGGCACTTGAGCATTGCAAGGACGACCTCGCTTTCTTGAACAAGATGATTGACAAGGGCTTGATCGCTCGCCTGGAGGGTGTATTGAATTCCGACTTCGTTCATCTCCCATATACCGAGGGTATCCGTATCCTGCAGGAGGCTATCGCCAACGGCAAGAAGTTCGAGTTCCCATGCGAGTGGGGTGATGACCTGGCTTCAGAGCACGAGCGCTTCCTCGTAGAGGAGCACTTCAAGCGCCCAGTCATCATGACCAACTATCCAAAGGCTATCAAGGCATTCTATATGAAGATAGACGAGGAGGAGAGCGGCTTTGGTGGCAAGAGCGGTCAGACCGTTCAGGGTACCGACGTACTGTTCCCACAGATTGGTGAGATTATCGGTGGTTCTGTCCGTGAGGAGAGCTATGACAAGCTGATGGGTGAGATTGAGGACCGCAACATCCCTATGAAGGATATGAGCTGGTATCTCGATACCCGTAAATATGGTTCATGCCCACACGCAGGTTTCGGTCTCGGTTTCGAGCGTCTGATTCTCTTCGTAACCGGTATGCAGAACATCCGTGACGTGATTCCATTCCCACGTACACCAAAGAATGCAGAGTTCTAATCTTCGTTGATATCAACGAACAAGAATATAAGATAAGCGAGGCTTCTTTTTCAGAGGTCTCGCTTTTAAAAATATAAAATCGTAAGAAAATGGGAAAGATTATATTGACGGGCGACCGTCCTACAGGTAAACTTCACCTGGGTCACTACATCGGTTCCTTGCAGCGCCGAGTACAGCTTCAGAATGCTGGTGACTTTGACAGAATGTTCGTATTCATGGCAGACGTTCAGGCTTTGACAGATAACGCTGACAATCCTGAGAAGATTCGCCAGAACATTACAGAGGTAGCACTCGATTATCTTTCTGCGGGTCTCGATCCACAGAAGTGTACACTCTATATCCAGAGTATGATTCCGGAGTTGGCTGAGTTGACTACCTACCTGATGAACCTCATCTCTGTATCTCGTGTTCAGCGTAACCCAACCGTGAAGACTGAGATCAAGATGCGTAACTTCGAGGCAAACATTCCTCTCGGTTTCTTCTGCTATCCTGTGAGCCAGGCTGCCGATATCACCGCTTTCAAGGCTACAACCGTGCCTGCCGGTGAGGACCAGGAGCCAATGCTGGAGGTAACCCGTGAGTTGGTTCGTCGCTTCAATCAGACTTATGCGCCTGTATTGGTAGAGCCAGAGATTCTGCTCCCAGAGATTGCCTGCTGCCGTCGCCTCCCTGGAACCGATGGTAAGGAGAAGATGAGCAAGAGTCTCGGCAACTGTATCTACATGAGCGATGACGAGAAGACCGTTTGGAAGAAGGTGAAGAAGATGTCTAACGGTGAGCCACGCATGAGCATGGAAGAGCCAGGACATCTGGAGGCAATGCCGTGTTCACCTATCTGGAGGCATTCTCTACTCCTGAAGACTTCGCAGAGTTCTGGCCTGAGTTCAAGACTTTGGATGAGTTGAAGGAGCAGTATGTGAAGGGTGGTATCGGTGATGGCACCTGCAAGAAGTTCCTGAACAGTGTGATCAACAAGATGCTCGACCCAATCCGTGCCCGCCGTCATGAGTTTGAGCAGGATATTCCTGAGGTATTCAATATCCTGAAGAAGGGTAGCGAGGATGCCCGCGAGTTTGCAGCCCAGACTATGGACGAGGTTCGCAAGGCTATGCGTATCGACTACTTCAGCGATGCTGCCTATATTGAGGAGCAGGCTGCGAAGTTCAGAATTTAATACTTATCACTTAAGCGCTGGAATAAGTGAATAAACGAATATTGCAATTAGCGGTACCGTCGATAATATCCAATATCACGGTACCGCTTTTGGGTTTGGTGGATGTCGCCATCGTCGGACATATCGGCGATGCGGCGTATATCGGAGCCATTGCCGTTGGCTTGATGCTCTTCAATGTCATCTACTGGCTCTTCGGATTTCTGAGGATGGGAACCAGCGGAATGACCTCGCAGGCATTGGGAAGGAGAGACTTTGCCGAGGTGGTGAGACTCCTGGTCCGCTCCCTGGGTATTGGCGTGGGGATAGGACTCCTGTTCTTTATCCTTCAGAAATGGATCATCGGATGCGGACTGTGGGCGGTGTCGCCGGATGCGGATGTCGTGGAACTGGCTCGCAGATACTGCTATGTCTGCATCTGGGGAGCCCCCGCCGTGCTCGGACTCTATGGATTCACGGCTGGTATATCGGTATGCAGAATACCCGTATTCCGATGGTGGTATCGCTCTCTCAGAATGTGGTGAACATCGTAGCCTCTCTGGTACTCGTCTTCGTCTGCAGGATGACGGTAGAAGGTGTGGCGCTTGGAACGGTCATCGCCCAATGGTGGGGATTTCTGATGGCTTGCGTGCTCTATCGGCTCTACTATCGCCGGTTGGGCAAGTATGATTATCGTCAGCATCTCTTTGCTTCAGAACCGTTGAAGCGATTCTTCTCCTTGAACAGAGACATCTTTCTCCGTACAGTATGTCTGGTGGCTGTAAACCTCTTCTTTACGGCAGCCGGTTCCAGGGAGAGTACGCTGGTGCTGGCAGTGAATACCCTGCTGATGACGCTCTTTACCATCTTCTCTTATTTCATGGATGGTTTTGCGTATGCGGCAGAGGCGTTGAGCGGCAAGTATTATGGAGCCGGAAACAGGGAGGCGTTCCGGGAAGTGGTGAAGCGGACGATGGGCTTCGGCGTCGTGGTGGCGATTCTTTTCACCTTATTATATATAGTGGGTGGAGAAAACTTTCTCTCTTTGTTGACCAGCGACAGGCAGGTGGTGGCGGCTGCGGGAGAGTATCTGGGATGGGCGGTGCTTATTCCGCTGGCAGGTATGTCGGCATTTGTCTTCGATGGCATTTTTGTGGGCATCACCCAGTCGAAGTCTATGCTTTGTTCTACCGCTGTAGCTTCTGCTTCATTCTTCGGAATGTATTTTGCCCTTCATCCTTTGCTGGGCAATCACGCCCTCTGGCTGGCTTTTATCCTCTACCTTGTTTTACGAGGTACCGTATTGTTCTACATCTATCGCAAAAAACTGCGATAGGTGTAGAATGGAAAACTACGATAGTTGTAGAACGGATGTAGAATGAAAAACTACAAAAAGTGTTGAATGATGTTATATAGTATATAATACTAGAAATAATGCACATCAATCCCCAAAAATTGCACACTTGAAATATAGTGTGCGCAGTTTATGTAAAAACTACATTAATTTAGTTTAAAACTTACGCTTTTATTCTTTTTCTTAGCATAATTTTCGTACTTTCGCAGAATAAAACATTAAAATATAAAGAGTAAAATGACAGCAGAAGAATATTATCAGGAAGGAAATGCCTGGCGAAAGCAAGGCGACTTCAAGCGTGCCCTTGACAGCTATATGGAGGCGATAGCTCTTGATCCCGAGAGTCCTGCCGTGGCAGCCAAGGAGATGCTGGATGATATCATGAGCTTTTATTGCAAAGACTACTACAATCCATAGCAATTTATTGGGGACAGCAGCAGTTTTGGTTACTCCAGGGAAGAATGATAATATAAGAAAAAGAAAATATATAGAATATGAGCAAAATTAAAGGGGCCATTGTGGTCGATACGGAGCGTTGCAAAGGATGCGCACTCTGTGTAGAAGCTTGTCCTCAAGATGTCATCGCATTGGCTTTGAAGAAGGTCAATGTGCATGGCTATCGCTATGTTGAGGCTGTCAATGCCGATGCGTGTGTGGGTTGTACCTCGTGCGCCATCGTCTGCCCTGACGGCTGCATCACTGTTTATCGTAAGAAGGAGGACTAAACAATGGCAAATCAAGAAGTAACATTAATGAAAGGCAATGAGGCGATAGCCCATGCCTGTATCAGATGTGGTGCGGATGGCTTCTTCGGCTATCCTATCACACCTCAGAGTGAGATTATAGAGACGCTGGCTCTGCTCAAGCCTTGGGAGACATCGGGAATGGTGGTTCTGCAGGCTGAGAGTGAGGTGGCGGCTATCAATATGGTATATGGTGGCGCCGGCGCCGGTAAGCGTGTCATCACTACCTCATCCAGTCCGGGTGTGGCTTTGATGCAGGAGGGTATCTCCTATATGGCTGGTGCTGAGATTCCGGGTGTCTTCGTCAACGTGCAGCGTGGCGGTCCGGGACTGGGTACCATCCAGCCATCTCAGAGTGACTATTTCCAGGCTACCCGTGGTGGTGGTAACGGCGACTACAACGTCATCGTGCTGGCTCCTGCATCGGTTCAGGAGATGGCAGACTTCGTAGATCTCGCCTTCAACCTCGCCTTCAAGTATCGCAATCCGGCGATGATTTTGAGCGATGGCGTGATCGGACAGATGATGGAGAAGGTGGTTCTGCCACCTGTGAAGCCTCGCCGCACCGAAGAGGAAATTGCCAAGGAATGCCCTTGGGCTTCTATCGGACGTCCGAAGACCCGAAAGCCGAACATCATCACCTCTCTCGAACTCAAGCCTGAGGTCATGGAGGAGCGCAATATCGCCCTTCAGGAGAAGTATCAGAAGATTCGTGACAACGAAGTAAGATATGAGATGGAGCAGATGGAGGATGCCGACTATGTAATCGTAGCCTTCGGTAGTGCGGCACGCATCACCGAGAAGAGCATCGAGAGTGCCCGGGAACAGGGTATCAAGGTGGGTCTCTTCCGTCCTATCACCCTCTGGCCTTTCCCTGAGAAGGAAATCCATGAACTGGCAAAGACCAAGAAGGGATTCCTTGTAGCTGAAATCAATGCCGGTCAGATGGTGCAGGATGTACGCCTGGCTGTGAATGGACAGGCTCCAGTAGAGCACTTCGGTCGCCTGGGCGGCATTGTGCCGGAGCCGGAGGAAATCGTTGAAGCATTAAAGAAGTTAATAAAATGAATGATATAATTTCACCAGAGAATCTGGTATATAAGAAGCCTGTGCTGATGAACGATACCCCGATGCACTATTGCCCGGGTTGTTCGCATGGCGTAGTTCATAAGCTCGTTGCCGAGGTCATCGAGGAGATGGGCATGGAGGATAAGGCTGTGGGCGTTTGTCCGGTGGGCTGTGCCGTCTTCGCTTACCGCTATTTGGATATCGACTGGCAGGAGGCTGCCCATGGTCGTGCTCCTGCAGTGGCTACGGGTATCAAGCGTATGTGGCCAGACCGTCTCGTCTTCACCTATCAGGGTGATGGCGACCTGGCGTGCATCGGTACCTGCGAGACCATCCACGCCCTGAACCGTGGCGAGCATATTGCCATTATCTTCATCAACAATGCCATCTATGGTATGACCGGTGGACAGATGGCTCCAACCACTTTGCTGGGTCAGAAGACCGCTACCTGTCCTTACGGACGAGAGGCTGATCTTCATGGTTATCCACTGAACATCACCGAACTTGCCAGCCATCTGCAGGGTACCTGCTATGTAACCCGCCAGAGTGTGGAGACCGTGGCAAGCATCAAGAAGGCAAAGAAGGCAATCCGCAAGGCGTTCGAGGCAAGTATGCAGGGCAAGGGTTCCAGCCTGGTAGAGATTGTTTCTACCTGCAACAGCGGCTGGAAGCTCTCACCTGTTGAGGCAAACAAGTGGATGGAAGAGAACATGTTTAAGCAGTATCCTAAGGGCGACCTGAAGGATACAACAAATTTGTAAGAACAATGAAGACAGAAATCATTATATCCGGTTTTGGTGGTCAGGGCGTCCTTTCGATGGGAAAGATCCTGGCTTACTCAGGACTGATGGAGGACAAGGAGGTGACCTGGATGCCTGCTTATGGTCCGGAACAGCGTGGTGGTACAGCCAATGTAACGGTCATCGTGAGCGACAGCCGCATCTCTTCGCCAATCCTGAGTCATTACGATGTTGCCATCGTGCTCAACCAGCCATCGCTCGATAAGTTTGAGCCGAAGATTAAGCCAGGTGGCATCCTGATTTATGATGGCTATGGCGTGATGAATCCTCCACAGCGCAAGGACATCACCATCTATCGTATCGATGCGATGGACAAGGCTGCCGAGATGAAGAATTCGAAGGTGTTTAACATGATTGTTTTGGGCGGACTGCTGAAGGTTTGCCCAGTGGTGAGCACCGATGGTTTGAATAAGGCACTCTTCAAGTCGTTGCCAGAGCGTCATCATGGCCTGATTCCATTGAATATGAAGGCAGTGGAAGAGGGTATGAAAATCATCGAGAAAGTAGAACGATAAGTTTCAAAATAGTACGCTAAGTTAGAGACAATAGGTCGATAGCTTAGCGGACTGATATTAATCATTTATAGATAAGCCGTATGACTAAAAAATCCAACTATCTATTATCCCTTTTCGGGGCTTTATTGCTTTCATCTCCGATTCAGGCTCAGAATCTGTTGCCAAAACCGCAGCAGGTTACGATGGGCAAGGGCGTGTTTAAAACCAGCGACGGTGTGAAAGTCGAAAACCAGGTAGGCGCTGATGCCGAGAATATCTATACCAAGGCATGGAATGCCAAGGTGAACGATGCTGCCAAGCGGGTGGTGAAGTTCACCAAGCTTGCCAACGCCTCTTCGCCGGAAGCATACAAGTTGCATGTGGCACCTGATGCCATTGAAATCAGTGCCGCCAGCAGCGAGGGTTTCCTCCGTGCCTGGCAAACTATGGAGCAGCTTACTACCAAGAAAGGCATTGCATGTTGCGACATCGTGGATGCTCCTGCCTACAAGTGGCGTGGCTTGATGCTCGATGTTTCGCGTCATTATTTCCCTATCTCCTTCCTCAAGAAGCAGATTGATGTGATGTCGGAGTATAAGTTCAACCGTCTCCATATCCATCTGACCGATGCTGCCGGATGGCGCATCGAAATCAAGCGTTATCCTCGACTTAACAACTTTGCTGCCTGGCGTCGGGTAAGTTATGGAAAGACTGGAATGCCAATGGCAACAAGTATCTGGAGCAGGGCAGCGAGGGTGCCGAGGGTGGTTACTATACCCAGGATGAACTCCGCGACCTGGTGAAATATGCTGCCGAGCGTGGCATCACCATCGTTCCGGAAATCGAGATGCCGGGTCATTCTGAGGAGGTGCTAACTGCCTATCCTGAGTTATCCTGTACCCATGAGCCTTACAAGCAGGCAGATTTCTGTCCGGGCAACATCGGAACCTACGATTTCCTGGAGAATGTCTTGAAGGAGGTGATGGATATCTTCCCTTCTCATTACATTCATGTGGGTGGCGATGAGGCTGCGAAGAAGTCATGGGGCAGTTGTGCACTCTGCCAGAAGAAGATGAAGGAGCTGGGCATCGACAACGTGGATGGATTGCAGGCTCATCTGATTTCCCACATGGGCAAGTTCCTGAACGAGCATGGCAGACAGCTCGTGGGCTGGGATGAGGTGATTGCCGGAAATCTCTCCAAGAATACCACCGTGATGGTTTGGCGTGGCACCGAACTGGCACACGAGGCGATCAAGCATGGCTACGACGTAGTGATGTCGCCGGGTGCTTACTGCTACTTCGATATGTATCAGGATGCGCCGGGCACCCAGCCTGTGGCAAATGGCGGTTTCATTCCTACCGAGAAGGTGTACAGCTACGTGCCGGGAAGCGATCTTCCTGAGGCAGAGCGCAATATGATTACCGGTGTTCAGGCGAACCTCTGGACCGAGCATATTCCTACTCCAGAGTATGCCGAGTACATGCTTTATCCTCGTGCCTTGGCTCTGGCTGAGATAGGATGGAACGGAACCAAGACCAAGAACTATCCTGAGTTCAAGACCCGTGCCCTGGCGCAGGTGGAACATCTGAAGGCTGAGGGCGTGAACCCATTCGACCTGAAGAAGGAGATTGGTGAGCGTAAGGAGAAGATGAAGCCGGTGCAGCACAAGGCTGTGGGTGCCAAGGTTACCTATAACCATAATTACAACCGCTACTATCCTGCGGCTGGCGAAAAGACGCTGGTGGATGGCAATATGGGCGGTTGGGCTCATGGCGACGGTCGCTGGCAGGGCTTTATCGGCAAGGATTGCTTCGATGTAACCATTGACCTCGGTAAATCTACCAAGATCAGCAGTGTAGGTACCGATTTCATGCAGAGCAGCGGTCCTGAGATTTTCTATCCTTCTCAATATACGGTATCAGTTAGTGAGGATGGCAAGAACTTCACCCAGGTATTCGACAAGAAGTATGAGTCGAGCAAGGAGCCGATTCTGAATTTCAAGACGCTTACCTGGAAGGGCAGCAAGACAGCCCGCTATATCCGTGTTCAGGCGAAGCCAAGCAGCTTCGGCGGCTGGCTGTTTGTTGATGAGATTATCGTGAAATAATACGCCCTGAACCAACGGTCACCGGCCGAAGGGAAAGTCATCATGTGTGTAGGTCAGGGAGCCTGGGAGGAAGAACTGCTCTACAGTACCCGTCAGATGGATGCCTTGCTCAAGGAGAAGAATGTCCCTGCCTGGGTAGACTACTGGGGACATGACATTGACCATGACTGGGCTTGGTGGCGCAAGCAGATTGTTTATTTCATGCAGCATCTTCTGACTGATTCAGAAGTGGACTATGTAATTTAGGAAATTGATATGATTGAGATTAGACATATTGAAGAGAAGGACCAGCAACAGTTGGCTGCCATGTATGAACGTCATGGCTTCAGGCATATTCCTCTGCGCCTTGGTGACTCAGGACATACCGCCACCACTATATTTATGCTCAAGGAGTTGTAGGACAACGTCTACGAATGTTGCCTCTTTAAATCACAACTGCAAAATAGAATCTCCAGAGAGAAATCGAGTAGCTTATGCTCCTTGGTTTCTCTCTTTTTTTTGTTTTGTTTGATCAGTTAAGTGACGTTTGGGATTTCAAATAGCGTTTTGAAAATACTTTTTTATACAAAATATGGCCTGAATTATTGGGTATTGACAGATGAGCAGTTTAACCGTTATTGTGATGCCTTGCGATGATGGGAAGCAACAGATGAGTGGAAAAACTGGGATATAGAAAATGGTGATGATGACTTTATTCACTGAGATCTGCAGGATATTTGGCAGTTGCTTGTTGAATTCGCGGAATTCGCGCGAATGAAAAGTGTGTTAAAAGCGTTAAAACTTGGAAAAACGGACAAAAATATGTGTAAATTCCTTGGAAAAACGGACAGAATATAGTACTTTTGTCTTGGAAAAACGGACAAAATGCATCCGTTTAATATTAGAAAAGAGGACAAAAAATGATTAAGCGTAAGATAGACAGATATTTAGCTGACTTTTTCGATACCCATAAGAAAGCGTTGATGTTGACAGGAGCAAGACAGATAGGAAAAACATATTCTATCCGTCGTTTCGGTCATGAACATTTTGAAAGATTCGTTGAAATCAATTTCATTGAAAATCCGGGTTTGGTAAAGGTCTTCAGCAAGGCGAAGAACTGTCAAGACATCTTATTGCGTCTCTCCACAGTGACCAGCCAGGATTTAATAAAGGGTAATACCCTTGTGTTTTTTGATGAAGTGCAGGAATGCCCGGAAATTGTAACTGCCATCAAGTTTTTGGTGGAGGAGGGGGAGTTATCGCTATATTTTAAGTGGTAGCTTATTGGGTGTGGAAATTAAGAATCTCCGTTCAGCTCCAGTGGGATATATGGATGTGAAAGATATGTATCCGCTTGATTTGGAGGAGTTTGCAACTGCCGTTGGTATCAACGATAGAATTATAGATGTTTTGAGGAAACATTTTACAGAAGGGACGTCTGTAGATGAATTCATCCATGAAAAGATGATGGAGGTATTCCGCCTTTATCTTATTGTAGGTGGAATGCCTGCAGCTGTTGATAAATATCTGACTACTAATAATCTGCAAGATGTAATGGCAGAGCAGCAGGCTATCATACGTCTTTATAAGCAGGATATAGCGAAATATGACCCTGACCATAAATTGTATATTCAAGAAATCTTTGACAGGATTCCTGCTGAGCTTGATGCCAAGAACAAGCGTTTCATATTGAAGAACCTGAATGAAAACATCAAGTTTTCACGTTATCGGAATAGTTTCTTGTGGTTGAAGGATGCTGGTGTTGCTCTGCCGGTATATAATGTTGAGGAGCCTACTGTGCCTTTGATTTTGTCGAGCTCCCGAAACTTATTCAAACTGTTTATGGCTGACATTGGTCTTTTGGCATGTCTTTATGCAGATGGCATTCAGCTGAAGATTTTGGATAACGAACCGTCCATCAACTTTGGTTCGATATATGAGAATGCGGTGGCACAAGAACTCTGGGCGCATGGTTTCCAGCTGTATTATTATAACAACAAGCGGCAGGGTGAACTGGATTTTGTGATAGAGCAAGATGGTGAGGTGTTGCCTTTAGAGGTTAAATCGGGCAAGGATTATGAGCGTCACAAAGCGCTTACGAATGTGATGAACTCTACAACCTATCAGATTTCAAAAGCCTATGTGTTGTGTAACGATAATGTGAAGAAGGTGGGAAAAATCACTTATCTCCCTATTTATATGCTGATGTTTATCAAGAATGAACAGAAACTTCCTACCCAATACACCCTTGATTTAAGCGGACTGGTTTAAGGAGTTGGTTTAACTAACCTTTAAATTTTGGAGTACCTTTTGATTGTGAGAATTGGTACGAAAGAAACAACTGAAGAATGGATGAGTAGGGATGATGTAGATGGGGAAGGTGACAACAAACTAAAAGCGTAAACCTGATTTTACTTAGGCTTACGCTTTTGCATGTTGTAGTTCTTTGAAGATCTCCCCCTTTTGGTCTTTATATGGATAATCTCCAATGTTCTGTTAGTTTATCCATCCAAGCAGGGACACCAGATAGGCGTTCCAGTTGATGGCAATCTCGTTTGAGGCATAGCTGCCGACGTTATCCTGGTAGGATTCATCTGGTATGTTGGAAGCATAGGCTGGTACGAATTCGGCATCTTCCTGTCCCTTGTTGGCTCCTCCAGCCACAAGACCAGGTACTGGCTCCTTGATATTGTCGGCTGCAGAGATACGGTGGTGGATATTCATGACCCTCTGGGTGCCGAAGCCTGTCAGGTAGCAATAGCCTGTGGCGTTACGTCCAAAGAAATAATCTAAGGTAGAAAGGGCGGCTTGCCTATACTTGCTGTCCTTTGTCAGGGCATACCCTCATCACATTTTTTCTTAAGGGATTCTTTGATCTCTTTCATAGGGAGCTTGCCGGCATCAGGTGTGCCAAGGAGTTCCTGGTTTACCCATTTGAAGATGCCCAGACCTGCCACGTTACCCCAGGATGGAATGCTGAATTCATCTGGAACAAACTGTTTTGCCTGTTCCAGGTAGGATGTTTCAGAGGTTGTGAGGTATAGTTCTGTAGCTGCCCAGAAGAACTCGTCTTCTGTGTGGTTGTCACCATAACCACCCGTTTGGATGGCTGGCGAGAATTTCTTGTTATTTCCATCCTGGTCATAATAGACAGTGGGGTGTTTCACAGCCCATGCGTATGCTTTTTCTGCTGATTCTATGGCTTGTCGGCAGAAGCTTTGGAACTCAGGGGATTTTTGGTAGGTTCTGGCGGCCAGTGCCATGGTGGCAGCAAAGTCGAGAGCAGCGGTGGTGGTTTTCTGTACCACATAGCGTTGCTGCTTGCTGTCTTCTGGCATCACGAATCCCTCAAAGTTAGGGGTGGTGAGTTTATGATACACTCCTCCATCGGTTGGATCCTGCATGGTGAGCATCCACTCCAGGTTATACATCATCTCATCCAGGATATCTGGAATCTTATTGTCGGATTCCGGAATTTGAAGATTGAGAGAATTGAATCTATCCTGATGGAGCTGGTAGGACTGCAGAATCAGTCCGAGGGTAAATCCTGAATTGACGATATACTTGTTATAGTCGCCAGCATCGTACCATCCCTTGGGAGAGGATATGATGGTTCCCGCCGGTCTTTTAGGGCTTGCTGCCGAAGGATGTACCATGACATGAGAGTCCAGGTGAGCAGCCGGGCGTGCGTACTCACCAGCATACTTTCTTTCCAAGCTCTCCCCAGAACGCTGATAGTAACAGTAGTTCCATATAATAGATAAAGAAAGGCAGTTGTTGGCATTTGAAAGATGTCTGCAGCTGCCTTTCCTTTTTATATTCATTTATGATAGTTTTCTACTAAAAAGTTGTATCTTTGCAACCAAATTATTGATCTACAGCCCAAGGCTTTGAGCATGCCAAGCAATGGTGCAGGGATAATGGTTACATGTATATTAAATAAATATGAAAATGGATAGAGATTTACGTTTGATAGAAGAGCAACATCCTCTCATACATAACATAACCAATTATGTTGCCATGAACTTTGTGGCAAATAGCTACTGGCAATTGGGGCATCCCCAATCATGGCACGCGCCCAGGAAGAGGTGGAGGAAATCTGTAGCAAGAGCAATGCCTTAGCACTTAATCTGGGCATTTTGGAAAGCGAGACAGCACACTCAATGCTATTCGCAGGTAAAGCAGCTTCTAAAAGCAGAATTCCAATTGTATTTGATGTGGTTGGAGTAGGTGCCACTAGATTTCGAATGGATACTGCATCAAAGATCATCCTTCAATGCCAGCCAGCAGTCATCAAGGGTAATGCCAGTGAAATACGATCATTATACTCGCATCAGATAGGAATGCAGGGAGTGGACAGCCATCTTGAGACTTCTGAGGTTGAGGAACAGGCTCAAATTCTTGCCAGGAAACTGGCATGCATCATCGTTATTACCGGTGCTACAGACATCATCACGGATGGTGAAAAAGTAGCTTATGTTCATGAGGGGCATCCTCTGATGGGTAAGGTTACAGCCATGGGTTGTGCTGCCACTGGTATCATAGGAGCTTTCCTTTCAGTAAACCCTAATCCGTTTGAAGCATCTATTCATGCCATGAAAGCCATGGGCATTGCAGGTGAAAAAGCGGGTGCAGTCTCTAGAGGTAATGGTAGCATGATGGTGAACTTCCTCGATGAACTTTGTAATCTGGCATATCATGAGTAAAATTATCAAAATCAAGAAGAGATCATTCATGAAACTATTTTATGCCATCAATCTGTTTGGCATTATCATTACTTGCTTAGTCCTGAAATATAGAAATTGGATGAAAGCATATTACAACATCAGATTTGAGAAAGAAGCCTATGCTCACCAGAATGATATGGAGTATTTAATTCGGAGGAAACACTATTGCTATCTGACACGCATTGAAACAAGACACATTTAGGCATTCCCCAACTTTTTGGGGAATGTTTCCACATTCTTTCCTCATTTTCCACACTATTCATTTTTGGCACAAAGGACATAAGCTTCTGATTATCAATACAAACTAATTTCTCTCATTTTTTTGGCACGCAGATTGTGACTATGATTAGCGGGTTCGATAATGAATCCACAAACAAGTAAGTAACATCAATTAGTAACAATTTTAAAAAGATAAGATTATGAAGAAGTTTATGTTTGCAGCTATCGCAGCTTTGGTTATGGTTTCAGTAAGCAACGTTTTTGCATCAAGCAAAATGGTAAGTAACGCTCAGGTTGCTCCTGTTGATACAGTAGCTCCAGATGCTCCTTCAGATACATTGGCTGTTGGTACTCCTATCCAATCACAGGCTGGTGTTGAGGATTCTACCCAGCAGGAGAATGCCACAGAGGCAACTACAGAAGCAACTCCAACAGAGACTACAACAGAGAATGCTACAGAGACAACAACAGAGAATACCACCGAAGAGACTCCAGTAGCTACAGAACAGCAGGCTATTGCTGAATAATAGAGAAAATACAGTTCATTTTGTAAGCGTTATACAGGAATAATAGGGAGGGACGTGGTTTCATGGGGCAGCACATTGAAGCCATGTCTTGTCCCGATTGCAGGAACATAGTACCTCTAGTGGTGGGTGGAGTGAATTCTTTTCTAAACCTGTTTTTCAATCCATGCCATCAATACCGCTACTGCATATTGCTGTTCTTCTCTTGTCAGCTGTCTTCCGGCAGGTATATGATGCCATTTGAAGAAACATCCACGACAGCAGCAGCCTGTAGCATGCTGGGCTATAAATACAGGATGCCCTCTCATCGGTGTCTGCTTGCCGTCATTGGGAATCACGGCAGGAGCAAGGCGTTTGGCAACGAAATCCTCTGCATGCTTACGGATGGTTTCCAAGCCCTTTTCTGCAATATATTCCTTATCCCTCTTCGAAAGGTGAAAACGGCTGCGGAATGCTGATTGGGAAAGTCTTTCAAACAGACCTGTCAAGTCATACTCTTTGTTTGGAGAGGTATGGTTTTCCTTGTTTTCTGAAGAGACAGAATCTTTCAGAAGATTCTCTTTCTCCTCAGGAAACAGATTGAGTTCTACATATCTGGCATGGTTTACCCTTGAATCTTTTTTCATATCTATTTATCTCCTATATCTGTTTCATCCTTGTAGATAGATACATTCTTATCGAATTTACAAATAATGGAATGCATTTATGACTTTTCTGTCTCCAGTTCCAGCAAAATTCTCTTTGCTTCCAGTCCTTTTTTGCAAAAATAATAAATATTTTCAGATTTCGCAAGATAAAGTACAATATGGCATTCTTATTTATAATATATTATACTTTTATTGAACTTTTCTTTGAGTTTTGCCATATTTTCATTAACTTTGCCAGCAAAACTATCATTAAGAGTTACCCCATTAAAATAAACGTATTATGCAGATATTATTGGCAAATGCCAAAATCATGTTTGATAAGGCAGATAGGGCAGCTGTTTCAAAGCCACTTTTCCAATCTGTGGCTGAAATGTTGGCTGCAGAAATGGCTAAGCTGGACGTAGAGGAATTGGCTAGGCAACTTGATTGCAGCCACAAGATAGCTTCTGAAAACTGGAAACGCTATCGTAATTTTATGGCTGCAGAGAAGAAGCCTGCCATACTTTCCTACAATGGACAGGCGTATAAGCATCTACGCGCCAACACTTTGGGAGAAGAATCCCTGCAGTATGCCCAGAAACATCTCTGGATTACCTGCTTTCTCTATGGATTGCTTCGGCCGATGGATGGCATCGTGCCTTATCGTATGGAGCATTGCGTGACGCTTGAAGCTACAAACGACAAGCCGATCAATCAATTTTGGAAAGATAAACTGACCGATGTTCTTATCCACAGTGTGAAAGCTGACGATGGCATACTTATCCATCTCTCTACGGCAGAATATGAACATCTGTTTGATTGGAAGAGAATTCGCAGAGAAGTGAAAGTCATCCAGCCCCTCTTTTATGTTCGCCAGAAGGATGGTAGGCTGAAAATGCAGGCTGTGTGGGCTAAATCCTGCCGTGGAGCTATGGTGAGATACATACTAAGCAACCAACTTGCTACTCCAGAAGAATTGGCAGCCTTCAGTTACGAAGGTTTTGAATACGCACCAGAATTAGGAGAAGTGGCTTTTCCGCATTTCGTTCGTAATATAACAAAATAGTACTTTTTTACTTTTCCTACATCAAAGATGATATCTTAGAAGACAAGGGAGCGGACTAGGTAATGCTTTAGTCCGCTCCCTTGTTTAATTTAGTTTAAATCCTGAACAATTCTTGTTTATCTCTAGGTAAAATTGTATCTTTGCCGTGGAGAAAGTTATGTTCAGCACTGCTGAACTTATATTCAACACTGCTGAACTTAAGTTCAACACTGCTGAACATAGATTCAACATCGCTGAACGGAGATTTCTTCTAATGATAAAGACTATTATCCTTAAGAGTATAGGTGAATGCATTTAAGGATGCAAACTATCTCTTCCAGGATTACGGTCTCTCTTTATAAATGATGATGTAGAACTTAATAAGGAAAGGAATCGATATGGCAAAGTACAAGTTGCAGGAGATGTCGGATGTTCATCATACCGGCAAGCGTAAGGTTTATCCCAAGATGGTAGTCAACCGGACTTTATCTCACAAGGAGTTTATCGAAAGGATGCAGGGTTATCATCGTGGCATTTCGCCAAGTACCACGGAGGCAGTGCTGATGGATGTGGAAGAAATACTGGTTGAGATGCTCTCCATGGGCTATAATGTGAATCTGGAGGGCCTCGGTACCTTCTCTCTATCCTTGGGTTTCGAGGATGACAAGCCTACGGAGATGCAGGGCGATGACGACAAGATGACCTATCGCAAGGTAGGCGTAAGAGATGTGAACTTCAAGGCATCTCCCGATTTCATCAAGTCTGTGAAGCAGGTAGCCGACCGCGATCTGGAGCGGGATATGGGTGGCGTAAAACTGATATTGAAAAAGAAATATACCCGAGAGGAGCGCATCGCCCGAGCCCTGGATGTCATCGATGAGAATGGCTTCATCGGTCTTACCGACTATGCCTACATCAACAACCTGAGCCGCACCGCCGCCTCTTTGGAGCTGAAAGAGATATCCCATGACGAGACTGTTCCCATCCGCTCTGTGGGTCAGCACAGCCATAAGGTCTGGGTGAGGAGAAAAAAATAAGATAAAGTATGATTTCTCATCATTTTCTTTGGTAGTTAGGAAATATTATTGTAGTTTTGCACAAAGAAAGAAAAAGTCTAAAAAGTAGTAGATATGGAACAGAAGAAGAAACGCGTATATCGCAAGCGCATCCCTTATGGCATGATGAATTTTGAGGATGTTAGAAAGGATGATTGCTATTATGTGGATAAGACTCCGTTCATAGAAGAAATAGAGGCAGCAAATAAGTTTTTCTTTTATATTCGCCCTCGCCGATTCGGCAAGAGCCTTACCCTTTCTATGCTCCAGAATTACTATGATGTGAACAAGAAGGATAAGTTTGAACAGCTCTTTGGTGATCTTTATATAGGTAAGAATCCAACCCCTGAGCGTAATTCCTTTTTGGTGCTGAATCTGAATTTCTCTGTAGTTGCAGCTGGTATCGACGATTATAAGGATGGTTTGGATGCTACCTGTAACATGGCTTATAATTTTTTCTGTGATGTTTATCAGCAGTATCTTCCTGAAAATATCAAGGATAAGATGAACAAGCAGGAGGGATGTATCAATCAGTTGCAGTATATTTGCGAAGTATGTGATAAAGTTGGGCAGCAAATCTATCTCTTCATTGATGAGTACGACCATTTTACCAATAAGATTCTTGCAGAGCCGCAATATATGACCGGTTATCGCAAGCAGACGCATGGCGAAGGCTATCTGCGTCTCTTCTTCGATGCGGTAAAGGCGGCTACAAGTACATCCTTGAAGCGTGTTTTCGTGACGGGTGTCAGTCCTGTGACGATGGATGATTTGACCAGTGGTTTCAACATCGGCACCAACTATTCCTTGAGCGCCGAATTTAACGAGATGACGGGATTTACGGAGGAAGAAGTACGGGAGATGTTGACCTACTATTCTTCGGTTTGTCCTTTCCGTCATTCCGTGGATGAACTTATCCAGGTGATGAAGCCATGGTATGATAACTATTGCTTTGCTATCAACAGATATGGTCAGGTAACGATGTACAACTCTGTGATGGTGCTGTATTTCATCGACCAGTATATTCACAATAATTGTGATATTCCTCGTGATATGATAGAGGATAACATCCGTGTAGATTATAACAAGCTTCGTATGCTCATCCGCCACGACAAGGAGTTTGCTCATGATGCCAGCATCATCCAGCATCTGGTTACGGATGGATTTGTTACGGGAAACTTGAAAAGGGGATTTCCTGCCGAGAGCATCAACGACCCGGACAATTTCGTCAGCTTGCTCTTCTACTTTGGTATGTTGACCATTGATGGAACCTATCGTGGCAAGACCAAGTTTGTGATTCCTAACGAAGTGGTTAGAGAGCAGATTTATGCTTATTTGCTAAGTACCTATAAGGAGAACGAACTGGCTTATGATACCTATCAGAAGAGTGATTTGGAGAGTGGTTTGGCTTATGATGGTGATTATGAATCCTATTTCGGCTTTATAGCCGATGCTATCAAGCGATATTCTTCGCAGCGTGACCGGCAGAAGGGTGAGTCGTATGTGCATGGTTTTACCTTGGCGATGACTTGTCAGAATATGTTCTATCGTCCTATCTCAGAACTGGATAATCAGGCTGGTTATGCAGATATTTTCCTGCGTCCACTCTTGGAGAATTATCCGGATATGGAGCATTCATACATTGTGGAGTTGAAATACTGCAAGTCGGATGCCACCGTTGAGCAGGTGGCGAAGCTGAGAGAGGCAGCTATCGCTCAGGTCAATCGCTATGCAGATAGTGATGTGGTGAAATCTGAGGTAAAGGCCACCCGCCTTCACAAGATTGTTGTGATATTCAGGAGCGTGGATATGGTGGTGTGTGAGGAGATAGAATAATCTTACTGGGATAATTGTATATGAATTATGCAGATTACATTTGTGGCGTTAATTTAAAAGAAAGGAATAAGATGGAAACGATTAATATTCAGAGTCAAGTACCTTCTACAGGTCAATATACTCTTGACGAATTTGTCGCCAAGCTCAAAGACTATGCTGCAAAATTAGCCAGTCTTTATCAGAACAATTAATAGAAATAATAGCAAACATTTAATTGTAAAATATGGAACAACATAAGATTATCAAAAGATTGAAGACGATTGTTGTCTTTCTGATGCTGCTTGTTGCCACTACAGCACAAGCCAAGCGAGTTGTTGAGCGTCCTTACTTCTTAGGCTCAAACAATCACAAATTAGAGATTGAGCGTGTTACACTCGATAAGAAAGCTACATTTCTTGACGTGAAAATATATCAGGCCAGTGGAGAGGTGGGCATAGATTCACATGCTTCTATTATGGCAAATGGAGTGAAATATGACTATATTGGCAGCAAGCAGTTGCCTAAAGGGGTATTCGTGAAAGTGCCCGAATGTGGATATGTTGCAGCCACATTGCGCTTTAAACCAATGCCCGAGACTACAACAGAGTTTGACTTTCGTGAAATAGCCGACAATTCCGGCTGGAATATTTATGGAGTGCGTCTCGATGGCAAGCGTCCACAGACCGACATTCCGCAACACTTACTGCAACAAGCACCTGATAAGAACAGCAAGTTACCAGCAACCGACCTTAATCTTAGCAAGACTGTTGTAGCCGTGCGCCTGCTTGGATATAAACCAGAATACAAGACCACACTTGATATTATTGTGGATAATTGGTTTTCGCCACAACGCATGCCATTCGCCCATGACTCTATAGGCGTAGATGGCACTTGTCGAGTCAGCGCCAATGCGATATTGCCAACTGTGGCAACTATACGCATAAACAGAATAGAGATACCATTTCTTGCCGTACCTAATGACACGACAACCGTGACCATCGACCTACCAACACTTACCCTTGCCGCTACACACCTTTTTGCAAATGATTCTGAAGTAAAGAAATTTGTATGGTTTGAAGGCAAACACGCTACTGTAGATACCGAATTGCAGAGCGTAAAGACCATGCTTGATGTATATGGCGATACTTTCTTTGATGATATCTGCGGAATGACTCCATTGCAATATCGTGATTATGTGCAGCAGAGCTATGAACGACTATCGTCTGCCATCAATTCCAATGCAGCTATTGGCTCCGCCACCCGAACATTGGCGCAGAATATCCTGTCTATGAATTATGCCTCGGCTCTGTTTGGCTTTAAGAACAATATATCTATGGCTCCAATGATAACTGGTAAAAGAGGTGTGCCACGTGCCGACATGCGTATCGACACCCTATCTTACTTCAAGCCGCTGGAGCAACTATCCGTGCTTCGTTCAAAGAATCAGCGTTACTATCATTATCTATCCGACTTCACGTCAGCTCTTCGCCGTCAATATATGTCTGCCGACCCTTTGTTGGACGATATCGCTATTGGTAAGCGTCTAAGCCGTTCGTTCAACCGCAAATGTCCTCTTACAGAACAGCAGATAGCGGTGGCTCATGACAGTATTGCCAACGATATGGTGTGCGGATTAATTCTTGCCAATAACGATGATTTAAAGTCGCAACTGTCAGCTGCCAACAAAAAAATGGAAGAGATTAAAAAGACGGCTAAAACCTCTTCTTTATACTTATCAATTATTGACATAGACCCTAAGATGTCTGCCCAGCAGATATTGCCCACGATAACAGATAAGTATAAAGGTAAAGCTGTGCTCATTGATTTCTGGAACACGTGGTGCGTGCCATGCAGGGCAGCAATGTCGGCCATTCGTCCTTTGAAAGAACAACTTCATGACGTGGTGTATGTCTATATAGCTGATGCCTCATCGCCTGTAGATAAATGGGGCGAGATGATAAAGACAATAAGTGGCGTGCATGTGCGCTTGACCAAAGAACAGGCTGCTGCTCTTGCCGAAATTCATAAGTTCTCAGGCATTCCTACCTATTTTGTTGTAAATAAGGAAGGAAAGATAACCTATCAGAAGACAAGCTTTCCTGGAGTGGAAACGTTAAGGGAGCAACTGGTATCTGCCATGCGTTAACATTCGGTCCTGAACAGTTGTGATACCGTTTATGTATGGTTGAAATTGCCCTTTCTGGCAGTTTCAACCATACAGATCGAAAGAATTCATTATCATTGATTTGTTGACAATCTATGATAAAGGAGAAATCTCTAATATCTCTGATGAGTTTATCAGCTTTTTGCTTGATAAACGTGAAAATGGATAATATACAGAATTAGTATCATTGCCTTTCAGTATTATCTGATGCTGAAAGGTTTTTTGTGTCTTAAAGCGAAGAAAGTCGTTCTTTTCTTTGGCATTTCCAATTCTTTTCTTTAATTTTGTGGCGTTAATTTAAAAGAAAGGAATAAGATGGAAACGATTAATATTCAGATTCAAGTACCTTCTACAGGTCAATATACGCTTGACGAATTTGTCGCCAAGCTCAAAGACTATGCTGAAAAATTAGCAAGTTCTATCTCCAAGTCTGGAAACAGTTACCAGGAAAGATATATGAGCCAGGCAGAGCAGGAAGCCTATGTGGCAGAAAGCCTCAACCGTGCTCTTGATGAAATGGAAGCTCATAAGAAGAATGGGACTAAGCCGATGAGTTTTGATGATTTTATGGCTAAACTTGATGAGGAGGATTAGTCATGGAAGTTGAAATACGTGTTGGGAGTGAGTTCTTAATACAGTTTAAGCGTCTTTCTAAAAAATATCGTTCTTTAAAAAGCGATATTAAAGATTTGAAAGACTCTCTTGTAATTAATCCTTTTCAAGGTACTAGTCTTGGCAAAGGTGTCAGAAAGGTAAGAATGGCAATAGCTAGTAAGGGTAAAGGTAAGAGTGGTGGTGCAAGGGTCATCACTTATAATCTTTACCAGGAAGGAGATTCCGTTATTATTGATTTGTTGACAATCTATGATAAAGGAGAAATCTCTAATATCTCTGATGAGTTTATCAGCTTTTTGCTTGATAAACGTGAAAATGGATAATATGCAGAAAAGGAATCTGGAAAAAAGAATATGGCAGCAACTGTTTTTAATCAAGCACAGCTTGAACTTTTAGATATGATGCAATGGGTAAAAAGCCCGGAGGTATTAGCTGAATTGAAGCAGGGTATTTCTGATTTCTTTGCCAAGAAGGGACAGGAAGAATTAGATGCAATGTGGGAGCGTGGGGAAATGACAGAAGAAAAGCTGAAGAGCTTTGAGACATTGCACGAAAGAACTCCTTATCGCCGATAGTTATGAATATTGTTTTGGATACCAATTGCCTTGCTATTGCAATTTCAAGGCAAAGCGAATACCATCAAGTATGGCAAGATTTTCTTGCTGGTAAATTGATTATCAAGAATCATACGATGGCTGCCCTTGGTTTGGGCGGTAAACCGTATAAGAAAATAAAGGTGACGCATCTCATTTGATGCGCCACCTTTTTAAATGATATGCTTAGTTGCCCCTGATTTACAACAAACTTTAACGCTGTTGCCGCTGATTTACGACAAAAAAGTAGTATCTTTGCCCCTGATTTGAAACAAATGCGTATGTTTAGACGAAATATCATCAGCAAACTGGAGGCTTGGAAGCAAGACAAAAAGCATAAGCCTCTTATCCTGAGAGGAGCTCGACAGGTTGGCAAGACAACTGTGGTCAATGAGTTTGGCTCTCAGTTTGATAATTATCTATATTTCAATCTGGAAAGAAATGAGAATGCCAAGTTGTTTGAAATGGAGATTCCTTTAGACGACCTGGTGAATATGCTGTATGCCAGTGTCGGTAAAGTGAAGAAGGAAGGAACTACACTTGTTTTTATCGACGAGATACAGAATTCTCCTAAAACCATAGCACTACTCAGGTATTTCTATGAACAGAGACCAGATTTGTATGTTATTGCAGCTGGCAGTCTGTTGGAGAATCTGGTGGATGTTAAAGTCAGTTTTCCTGTGGGAAGAGTACAATATCTGGCTTTGCGACCTTGTTCGTTTTCGGAATTCCTGGGAGCTATCGGTAAGAATAATCTGCTTGCCGTACTCTCGCAGAAGGCGGAATATACGGTTGCCTTCCATGAACAATTGATGCATCTTTTCAATCAATATACCATTGTGGGAGGTATGCCTGAAGCTGTGCAGCAGTATGCTGAAAACCAAGATGTCATTGGTATCGAAGATGTTTATGAAACTCTGGTGCAAGCCTATAAGGATGATTCTGAAAAATACGTCAGAGGTAATAAGTTGACAGACGTAGTGAGATTCATCCTCTCCTATGGTTGGGCTTTTTCGGGTGAGACCATTACGTTAGGTAACTTTGCCAATTCTGGCTATAAGTCAAGAGAGGTGGGCGAGGCATTTAGATTGCTGGAGAAGGCTATGCTCCTGGAGTTGGTTTACCCCGTGTCTTCTACCCAGTTGCCGATTATCCCTGAGACCAAGCGAATGCCAAAACTCATCTGGTTTGATACGGGATTGGTGAACTATCAGGCGGGAATCAGAAAGGAAATCATTGGCTCTACCGATATGGTGGACAGTTGGCGTGGGCATATTGCAGAACAAATTACGGCTCAGGAATTATTGGCTTTGGAAGATAGGGTGGGACAGCATCGCTCATTTTGGGCAAAGCCTAATAATGGTGCAGAGGTTGATTTCATTTTTGCTCATAACTCCAAGCTTTATCCGATAGAGGTAAAGAGCGGAACCAATGCCCATCTCCGTTCACTTCAGGTGTTTATGGATAGTTCTGCTGTAAATATTGCCATCCGTATCTGGTCAAAGCCTTATTCTATAGATAAGGTCAAGACCATTCATGGCAAGGAGTTTACGTTGATCAATCTTCCGTTCTATCAGATAGGTAATTTGCGGAACGTATTGGATGCTGTTGTAGATGAATGAGTGATAATTAGATTACAGGAGAAATGCAATAATAATGATACAATGCTTGGAAAGAATTGTTTCAAAAAATGAGGTGGAACATCGGATTCGATACTCCACCTTTTATATATATACCTTATACTATATACATCTAAAAAAGCTTTATTCTGCCAATCGGATGCTCATAGGGCTTACGGTGATGAGGCGCTTCTTGTAGAGGTCGCCAATGGCACGCTTGTAAACCTTCTTGCTCACGTGGAAACGCTCGTAGATGTCGTCGGCCTCGCTCTTGTCGCCAAGGTTGCACTCGCCGTCATTGTCCAGAAGATACTGGTAGAGGGTCTCGGCGAAATCGGCTGTCTGCTGGATGCCGGTCTTCTGCAGGGTGACGTCTATCTTTCCATCAGGACGAACTCTTCCGATGTAGCCCTTCATCTTGTCACCCGTGTGGATGTACTGGAAAATCTGGTCCTGATAGAGCAGACCCGGATACTGGTTGTCGATGATAACCTTGAAGCCGAGGTCGGTCTTCTGCCAGATGAGGAGATCCACCTCTTCGCCATGCTTGTAGTGAGGATGATTTTCATTGAGATAACGCTCTATCTTGGCAGAGGCAACGATGCGGTAGCTCTCCTCGTCGATGTGAATATGCACGATGTAGGAGTTGCCGAGCACCATGCGCTTCTTCTGCTCGCGGAATGGGCAGAAGATGTCCTTCATCAGGCCCCAGCCCAGGAAGGCTCCGTATTCGTTGACCCATTTCACTTCGAGATAGGCGAAGTCGCCAACCTTAGCCAATGGGGTTTCGGTGGTAGCGATGAGGCGCTCATCCTGATCGAGATAGATGAAGACATCCAGCTCGTCGCCGATGCCAGCGTCTTCAGGAACGTAGCGGGATGGAAGGAGGATTTCTCCCTCATCTCCACCATCGAGATACAGACCGAAATCTACTTTCTTTACGATGCGAAGGCGATTGTAATCGCCGAGTTTTATCTTTTTTGCCATATAATGTTATTTTCGAGAATATAAAATGCTTTTGCCCTTACAGGGCGACAGTTTTGCGTCCGTAATTACCCACGGTGTTGCCCTGGGCTAGGAGCTTTTGCCCTTTCAGGGCGTTTAGATGCAATCTATGGATGAGTCTGGTTCTTCTGCAGAAACTTCTTTATTGTTATCAGCAGTTTCTTCCTGGCTATCAGCTGCTCCAGCCTCCACTGTCTTCTCAATCATTCCATCCTTGAGATGGATGGTGCGGTCGGTGATGGAAGCAAGACCCTCATCGTGGGTAACGATGACGAAAGTCTGGCCGAACTTGTCTCTGAGATCGAAGAAGAGCTGGTGAAGCTCTGCCTTGTTCTTGGAGTCGAGACTTCCTGATGGCTCATCGGCAAGGATAACGGCTGGATTGTTGACCAGGGCTCTTGCCACGGCTACACGCTGTTTCTCACCACCAGACAACTCGGCAGGCTTGTGGTTGGCTCTATCGCTCAAGCCCATGAATTCCAATAACTCCTCGGCACGCTCCTTGGCTTCCTTTCTGCCCTTTCCGGCGATGAAGGCAGGAATCATGATGTTCTCCAGGGCGGTGAACTCAGGGAGAAGCTGATGGAACTGGAAGACGAAACCGAGATGCTGGTTGCGGAAATCGCTCAGTTTCTTGGTGCTGAGGCTGCGCACATCAATGCCGTCCACCTCTATGCTGCCACTATCTGGCTTGTCGAGGGTACCGATAATCTGGAGAAGAGTGGTCTTGCCGGCACCGCTAGGTCCGACGATACTTACCACCTCGCCCTTGTCAATATGCAGGTCGATGCCCTTAAGCACCTGCAGGGAGCCGAAGCTCTTTGTTATACCTTTTATATCAATCATTTTCTAACTCAAAATTATTTTGCAGGCAAAATTAAGCAAAATATTTGGAAATGCCTAATTTTAAGAGATAAAAAGAAAAAAAGAGCCTTATTTTATGTAATAAGACTCTTTTGATAAAATAAAAATCTTTATTTCAACCCGTCGGCATCGCCTGTGGTCTTCAATCCGTTGCTCTTTTCCCTAGGGGTGATATTCACTTTCTTTGCCACGGTGTTCTCGATGAGATTGGCATCGAATGCCATCTTCTTGTCGGTGCAGGTGATATCCTGGAAGGTGAAATCTACCAGACGGTATTTCTCGCTCTTGCCCACATCGAAGAAGTTGTCACAATCCATCTGGATGTTCTTGATGGTGATGTTGTTGCATTGGCTCAATGGCATGTCCTTGCGGTCACCAGGCTTGAAGAACTGGGTCCATGGACGGATGACGAGGAAACTGCCTGTGGTGCCCTGGATGTTATCCACGGTTACGTACTCGTAATGCTGGGGAGTATCTGGGCGCATCTTCAGCCAGAGCACGCGCTGTGCCTTATCCACCTTGATGTTGCGGAGCACGATATTGCGGTCTTTCACGCTCTCGCTGCCAAGAGTCAGACAGCCATGCACGGTTCCATAATGGCAGTTCTGGATGAGCACGTTATACACCGGACCATTTTCCGGTGCCTGGTCTGCCCAGGTTCCCTTACCGCCCTTGATGGCGATGGCATCATCGTTGACGCTCATCTCACAGCCATCTACCAGAACATCGTGGCAGACATCAATGTCGATGGCATCGCTGCTTGGTGCCTTCATGCCACTGGTAGGGGCGAAGATGGTGCAGCCCAGGAAGCGGACGTGGTGGCAACGGTAGATGTGGTTGGTCCAGAACGGACTGTTCTGAATATGCACATCCTGCAAGGTTACGTTGCTGGAGTTGCTGATATAGACGAGGCGGGGACGCTGTGCATCCTTGTTGGTGCATTCACGGTTCCAGGTGCGACGAATCCAGAACTCCTCCCAATAGTGATAACCGTTTCCATCGATGGTACCGGGACCGGCAATGGTGAAACCATCACATTTGTCGGCATTGATGAAGGCGGAGAAGTATTTGCAGGTTTCGCCCTCAATGCGGGTTTCCACTACAGGGAAGTTGGCGATGCGGTCACTGCCTTTCAGTTTTCCGCCTTCCGAAACATAAAGATGGGTCTTTGGCTTAAAGAAGAGGGCACCACTCTGATAGGTTCCGGCAGGTACCACGATGACGCCACCGCCATCTTGGGCAGCACGGTTGATGACCGCCTGGATAGCCTGGGTCTGAATCAGGGTACTATCTGTTTTCACGCCATAGTCGGTGAGAACGTATTTCTTGCCCAGGGTATCCACGTTCACCTTCTGGGCGTTGCAGAACCAGGCATCCATCTTCGTTCCATCAGGCCAAAGTTCGGTTTGTGCCTTCTTCGCTTTCTTCTGTTTCTTGGCGGCGTTGGCGCTTAGTGGCGAAAACGCCACCAGGCAAGCCATCAGCCAGATATATTTCTTCATGATTTGTTTTCTTTTTTACATTTAAAAGCCTTTTTACTTTTTTACCTTTAAAAGCTTGTAATACTCTGCAGCACCAAGCAGGAGGCAACCTGTGCCGTAGTCCTCAAAATCAGGAACAGAGGTGAAGGTAACAGGCTGACCGGCTGCAGGATCCTTTCCGGTACCCTGGTTGTAGCCGATGAAACCATCCTCGGTTCCAGTAGCCATCCTCGCGCTGGCATTTCAGGATAGCCTTACTCATAGAGATGAAGTCTTTCTTCAGATACTGATAGTACTTATCTGTCTTTGGCAAAGTCTCCATCACGCGGACCAGGGCTGCATATACCCAACCGTTGCCGCGGCTCCAGTAGCAGTTGCTGCCGTCCTTCTCCTTGTAAGGTGGCACGTAGTCCTTGTCTCTCCACCAGAGACCTTCTTTTTTGTTGAAGAGACCATTAGCCAGTGTATCACGGCTCCATTTATAGGAATTCATCGCATAATCCAGATACTTGCGCTCGCCGGTAATCTTGGCATACTTGGCGTAGGCTGGCATCGCCATCTGGATAGCGTCAATCCAAGTCCAGTAGTTCACCCGGTTGGTGGCCATCTGATGGTCGAGGTTCTCCTTTACCTTGCTCAAGTCTTTTTTGCCACCGGTCTGAACGTAGCGGTCCATGTAGGTTTGCTGGCAGCACTGGTTGTCGGCATCGGTATCGTTCACGCTGCCACGGGCTGTCCATTTGTGATAATCCGCCCACTTGTCGGTATAGTCGAGATAGCGCTGCTGAGGGTCAATCTCGTAAAGCGCCATCAATCCCTCGTAATACACGGCACGGGTCCAGAGGTTGCTGGTGCGGACTTTCTTCACGAATGTGTCGAGAGTAGGGTCGCTGTACTTTGTCATGAAGTAGTTGTTGGTTCGATTGGCTACTTCCAGGATTTCATTTTGCAATGCGGTCTGGGCAGACATTGAGGTCAAGCTCATGAGCATGCAGAGCGATGAAAAGATCTGTTTCTTCATTTGTCTTGTTATTAATGTTTGTTTATTATTAATTGATTTCCACGAGTTTTACGGTACTGTTGAGTCCGCTTGGCACAGGAGTCCAGTTCTCGTAGGTGGTCTTCTTGTAGTTGATATCTACCACGTTGATTTCCTTCATCTTGCGCCACTTTACTCCCTGACGGTCGAGTTCTGCGATGCGGTTGGCAGGCAGGTTGGTAACCTCGATGCGAAGGGTATTCTTGCCCTTTACCAGCTTGTCCTGACAGTTGAGGATGTAAGGTACAGCCCAGGCACAACCCACGTATTCGCCGTTGATATAGACACGGGCACTCTCTCGTACATCTCCCAGATCGATAGCCCACTGTCTCTGGGCATCATCCTTCGACAGCTTGATGGTGGTTTCGTAAACACCCGTTCCCATCATCACCTTCGCCTTGTCGCTGAGGCTTTCCCAGGTCTTTACTCCCTTGAGGTTGAAGGTTTCGCCCACCTTAGGAGCATCTTCGGTGAATGATAGCTTCCAGGCATTCTCTGTCAGGTCGATGGTCTTGCTATCCGCAGCAGCGATGGCTTCCTTGCCGCCTACCTTCACCTTAGAACCAAGTTTCCACTCATTCACGGGTTTGTTCGATGTGATGAGGATGCGGCTCTCGCCACTCTTCAGGTTCAACTGGATACCCTTGTCGCCGATGGTTGCCTCGTGGTATTTGCCCGTCATTGGATTATACCAGAGACCATTCTTCTCGTTCACGGCCAAAGCAATGCTAGAAGCGATGTCCTTGCTGGTGAGGTTGGCGATGAAGTAATGATGGCCGATGCTGTTGGCACGGCGGATCATTTTCAAGCCCAGGTTCTTTCTCATCAGTTCCGGTTTTGCCGCCTGTTCCATTGCCTTGATGTTGTCGCCCTTGATGATCTTGGCGCCCTGTGCCTTGAGGGCTGAGATATGCTGGATCACATCGCTTGGCATGATGTTGTTGCCAGGAATGATGATGCCCTTGTATCGGGTTCCGGCAGCAGTCTCTACCATTCCATCCTTAAAGGTACACGTGCGGAGATACTTGTCGCTGATGTAATCGCAGTCGAATCCTGCCTTGTCGATGTCGAGAATCACCTTGATAAACTCCGGTGCCTTCTTCGCCATGCTGTGGATGTCGAATTGCATCAGCCAGTTCTTGGTATCCTTGCGCCACATATCTCTTACTGGCAGATAAACCAGGAAATCGTTGTCTGGCTGTCCCCACTGCAGATAGGTCTGGCAGTTGGTGATGTATTTCATCAGTTCCGGTGCATCGCGCCAGATGCTGTTGGTAGGACTCATATCCACCGAAGCATAGAACTTCCAGCCTGGCCATGGATCGTTCTTAGGCGAATAGGCGGTGCCATGGAAGAACATGTGGTTTACGCCGGCGCAGAACATCAGGTCCATATCCGGTTTCATCTGGCTCAGGGATGTGCGGAAGTGCTCGGTGAGCCAGGTGAAGGTTTCGCTGGATGTATATTTCTTTCCGGTGATGTGCGCAGCCGATGGAGCATATTTCAGCATGCTGAGGTCGCTGAAGTTTGGACGGGTCTTTCCCGGATCCTTGCGCAGTCCCTTGATGCCGAAGTTGGTCAGTCCGAAGCCTTCAATCTCCGGAATGTCAACGGCAGCATAGCAATCGATGAGGTTGGCTGGTGAACCATGTGCCTGGTTGCGGGTGATGGCACCACGCTTGTTCGCCCATGCCGTCCACTGTTCTGTAAAGTTCTTGAGCAGCATATCGCCCAGGGTTTCACGGTAATCGCTTACCACTACGGCATCGCCATCGAGGAACTCTGGGAACTTATCCTGCAGTTTGTATCCGTGGTATTTCTCAAATTCTGTCAGGAGGGTAGGAGTCCAGTTGGCACCATATACCTCGTAGCTGTCATTGAAGAAGGTATGCGGATATGGAGTCTTGGATGCCACGAAGGCGCTGTCGATGTGCTGCAGATAATTAGCTACGGCAGTAGAGTCGAAATGGTCGATAACGTATCCCTCTCCTCCAGGAGCAGCACGTTTCACCTTCTGTCGGGTGCGGCTTTCATAGAGAGCGATGACGCGTTTCTTGTATTTCTCACCCTCTACAGGGAATGCCTTGATGACCTTCAGCTTGGCGAAGGCACGCTCTTTCTGTGGCACGTTGAATTCTATCTCCATCAGTTTCTGCTTCACATCCACGATGGTATCTACGAATACCGCCTTGCATGCCGCCTCGCTGATAGGTACCCAAGGACCACCGAAAGGCCAACCTGTACCTGTTGCCATATCGGTTTCGATGCCCACCTGCTTGTTTTCCTTCTCCACGAACTTGAGCATGTCCATCCATTTAGGCGAGAGATAAGGAATATCGTTCTTGTCGTTGCCCTGCACACCGTAGAGGGGTGTGATTTCCACGGCACCGATGCCCGCCTTGGCGTATTCGCCAAGGTTCCACTTCAGATTCTCTTGATCCACGGCAGATCCCATCCACCACCATCTTACGCCCGGTTTGGCTTCCTGGGTAGGGGTAGGGAGGAGCTGAGCCTGGCAGTTGAGTGATGACATCAATGCCATAGCAAAGGATAATCCTATGAATTTATGATTTCTTTTATTGTTCATCATATTGGGGTTTATTAAGTTGTTCTTAATTGTTTATTCTTCGTTTGCAAAGATAGCGAAAAATACCCAATAATAGCAGTATTATGATTCTTAAAAATGTAAAATAGTACAAATATGCTAGGTGTTTTGCCAAAAAGTTAAGGAAGTACATAAAAAAGATGACCTTGCAAACCCCGAGGTATCTAAAAAGGAACGGTAATCATCGGCTGATGATCACCTTAAAATCACGAACATACCAAGTATGGCTGCATGTTTATTTGGTATTCTCCTCAAAATGATGTACCATATGGTGAATTCTACGATAATCTCGTAAATATCTGTGCTATTATATTACGAAAAGCTCGTAAAACGTTAAAATATAGCTGTATTTATGTTTTTTAACGAAGATTGTTTTGTGCTTATACGAAAAGTTCGTAGATTTGCAGCGTGATTTAGAAACAAGAATGTTGAATTTAAAAGAATAAAGATAAAAATATGGAAAAGCTGACGAATCAGGAAGAAGATATTATGCTTCGAATATGGCGATTGGGCCGATGTGCCGTGAAACAGATTATGGAACTGTTGCCAGAACCTCGTCCACCTTATACTACAGTGGCTTCTATTGTGAACAATCTGAAGCGCAAGGAATATGTCAAGGCGGAGCGGGATGGCAAGGGGTATGTCTATTCTCCACTCATAGCCGAGAGCGATTACAAGCGGAAGTTCCTGTCGGGTTTCGTGAACAATTACTTCAAGAATTCCTTCAAGGAAATGGTTTCCTTCTTTGCTAAGGATGAGAAAATCAGTCCCGAGGACCTCAAGGATATTATCCGGGAAATCGAGAGTTCGGAAGAATAACTCGAGAACTTTGATGAATAAATCAAGCTTTCGGAAGAATAATTATTAAGTTCATTTCAAACAAAAAACGAAACTGTATGGCAATATATCTTATAAAAATCAATGTAGCCCTGATGCTGCTTTATGGCTTTTATCGCCTCACGGTGAGCCGCGATACTTTCTTCGCTCTTCGCCGCCTTACCCTCTGGCTCATCTATGCCGTTGCCCTGATGGTTCCGGCACTCAATCTGGAATATTGGGTGCGCGATACACCAACGATGGCGAGTATGGCGAATGTATATGCCGACACGTTTTATCCCGTGGTGGTTGTAAAGGCTCAGGCTCCCAGCATAACCTGGATAGATATGCTGCAGGGCATCTATTGGGCAGGAGTTGCAATTCTCTCATTGCGTTTGGTATGGCAGCTCTTCAGCATCATCCGCCTTGCGGTTATTTCCCGGAAGCAGGAGGTGGAAGGCATAACGGTACATCTTCTCAGAGGCGAGGGGAGTCCGTTCTCCTTCTTTCGCTGGGTGTTTATGTATCCATCTACCTGGAGGGTAAGCAGTTGCACGAAGTGATGGTTCATGAGTGCACCCATGTTTCGGGTCTCCATTCCCTGGATACCCTCTTCTCCGAACTTTTCTCCATCGCCTGCTGGTTTAATCCGTTTGCCTGGCTGATGAAGCAGGAAGTAAGAATGAATTTGGAATATTTAGCCGATGAAAGTGTTTTATCTGATGGCAACGCGCGCAAATCCTATCAGTATCACCTTCTAGGTTTGGCATATCGACAGCCGAATGAATCGACCAAGATTGCTAATAATTTTAATTTATTACCTCTTAAAAAAAGAATTAAAATGATGAACAAACGTAGAACTAGTGAAATGGGCAAGGCGAAGTACCTCCTTTTCGCACCTTTAGCAGGAGTGTTGCTTATGGTGAGCAACATCGAGAGTGTGGCTCGTGAGATTGGCGAGCAGCTTCCGGAAGTAGCCGAGGTTCAGCAGAAGGCTGAGCAGGCTCTGAATGCTGATGTGGCTGTGGCGAATCCGACGGCTGAAGAAGCAAAAGCTGCCGCAGAAGCCAAAAAGGCTGAAGAAGCTAAGGCTGCTGAATTGGCAAAGTCGGAAGCAGAACTGAAGGCGGAAGCAAAGGCTTCTGATGCGACAGCCCCAGCCGATACAACCAAGAATGTGGTTTATGATGTAACAGAGACATTGCCGCAATTTCCTGGTGGTCAGGGAGTGATGCTGAAGTATCTGGCTGATAACATCAAATATCCTGCTTCCGCTGTCAAGGCCAAAAAGCAGGGTCGTGTGATCGTAGGCTTTATCGTCCAGAAGGATGGTAGCATTACGCATGCCAAGATTGTCAGATCTATAGATCCGGAACTTGATGCTGAGGCTTTGAGAGTCGTGAAGGGGATGCCTAAGTGGACTCCTGGTACACAGTTAGGTAAACCGGTGAGCGTAAAATATACCCTCCCTGTAAAATTCTCTCTTCAGAAAGATGCAACCCCAGGGAAAAAGAAGTAAAGTAGAATATCAATCTCAGGTTATAATAAGAACATATATATCAACTCAATAAAAAAGATCATAAATCTCATCGCAGCGATAGGGTATGTATTCTCTATTGCCATGTAGAATGAAAAGGGCGGTTTTCTTGCGTGATGCAAGGAAGCCGCCTTCTGCATTTTTTCACGATTTTGAGGGTTATGCCAAATGTCATAGCCCAAATATCAAAAGAATAGGTTGGATATGAAGGGAAATCACTACTTTTGCAGCAGAAAGTGTGTCCTGAGACAGAATGAAGTCTGATATTGGCTATATCTGATAGATTTCTGTCGTAACTTCTAAAGAGATGGTGGAAGACCCACTGCATTCGGCATGCAGGTGCT
>NZ_QSIG01000021.1:0-59807 GCF_003468525.1 Prevotella sp. AM34-19LB
ATCTCTCAAAGGTGTACCTGCTTTGATTGCTTCTCTTGGATAATGACCTGTAGGGATCAATACCATCGAAAAACACGCTCTATTAGTGTTCATATCGGCCATTTTAAGCCCTTATGACGAATTGTTTAACATAAACTAAAATTTTAAGATGAAAAAAGATATGCCTTAGAGGGGCTTAGGTGGAGTCGTGATAGCGGTTCTGCCCTCTATGATACACCCCCAAACGGCCGTTCTCGGACGGGCTGGGGGGGGTAATTTGTCTGATATTCATATAGTTACGTCGCTTTTTAGTTCTACATTCTATCAATTTACTCCCCCAAAGGTACAATAATATTTTGAAACTCGCAAGAGTTTTTCGATAAAAGTTTGGAAAATGTTTTTAGCAGTACGCTGGCAAGCTTGATTCTTATCCCCAGCTTAAGGTGAAAGTTTAGTAAAATGGGATGCAATATAAATTTCCCCCAAGTTGGGGGACTTTTATATTTATCTGATATTGAGCAGCATATAACTACCATCT
The DNA here is from genome assembly GCF_003468525.1 of Prevotella sp. AM34-19LB. Taxonomy (NCBI): domain Bacteria; kingdom Pseudomonadati; phylum Bacteroidota; class Bacteroidia; order Bacteroidales; family Prevotellaceae; genus Prevotella; species Prevotella sp. AM34-19LB. The sequence continues at coordinate 518 of NZ_QSIG01000021.1, forward strand.
AATACTCCTCTTTCATCAGAACAAAAATTCAAAGTCACACTTCTCTATATGGCGCAACTTCTCCAGTTGCTCAGCTTTATGAGCCTTCAGTTTCTTCAACCATTCTGCCATCTTGGGAGAAGAGCTCTTGATTACTATCGTTTCATTTACATATACCATAAGCCTATAGATTAAAATTCGAATATTTTTAAAACTTTTGCCCTTTCAGGGCGTTAGTTTATATTCCGTTAATACCCAGGGCGCTGCCCTGGGCTAGGAGCTTCTGCCCTTTCAGGGCGTGTGGGGCACAGTGAAGGAGCTTCAGGGCGTGTGGGGCACAGTGAATGAAGCTTCAGGGCGTGTCTGCACGGTGAATGAAAATTCTGCTTTTGTGATATTATACTTCCTTCCAATCAACCAGTCCCTTTCCCATATCATCCAGCTCTATGGCAAGGGCGATTACTTTTCTCTTATCCGCCTTGAAAGGTTCGGCATACTGCTTGGCTTTCATCTGCTCTTCGGCAGCATCCACGCCACCGTTGTTGCTCAGCTTCAGCTCCAATACATAGATGAAGTTGGTTACTTCTACCACCATATCAATCCTGCCCGTAGCTATCATCTTCTCTACTTCCACCCGGCAACCGATGGCATTGAAGATGGTGCTCATAATCAGGCGGTAGCGCTCCTCCATATCCATACTGGCAAGCTTCTTGTTGCTGTAGGGCACATCTGCAATGAGCGCCTTCAGGCATTTCATGGCTTCGGGAAGATTGCCCAAGCTGAGGTGAACATTCAGAAATGCCTGGGTTGACTGGAGGTCATTGTTCTTACGCATGGCCAATGTTGGCAACACGATTTCATTCAAGGCTTGCCTTACCTCGAAGTTAGGAATGCCAAGAAGATAAGTTCCGCTTACGTAACCCTTAATCGTGAGATAGCCCGACTGATAAAGAAACAGCTCTGCTCCGCCGCCCGTCACGTCAGAAGTCTCTATGATTGTGTCCAACAGGGCACTATGGTCAAAATCCTTCAAACGAATCTCCAGGTCATCCACAAACTTTGGAAGCAAAGAGGTTGCCCCAGATGAAGCCCAATAATTCCTCAGTTTGGAATCAGCAAGGGCATTGATAAGGCTGAAAGGATTAAAGATATCCACCATATTTTCATGGCTGAAATGATAGCCATCGTAATAAGCTGTCAATTGCGCTACGGCTTCATCGAACGTCCATCCTTTCCTTGATGCCAACTTATTGATTTCCGGCTTGAAATCACGTAGCACCTCTTCTTTCGTAATACCACAGATGGCTGCATATTCCGGCTCAAAGCTGATGTTGCTCAGATTATTGAGTACAGAGAAAAGCGAGATTTGCGTGAACTTGGTGATGCCGGTGATGAAGACAAACTTCTCGTATTTGTCATCTGCCTTGAGAATGGCAAAAACCTCTCGATAGATAGCGGTACATGCTTCGTGCTGAGGAGTGTTCCAGGAATGCTGCAATGGAGAGTCGTATTCGTCGATGAGGATGGCAACCTGCAGTCCGGTTTGCTCATACGCCCCCACGATTATTGCATTGAAGCGGTCGGCAAGCTGGGCAGTTGGCTTAGGAGTAATACCATATTCCTCCTCTAATCTGTCGAAAGTTATGTCAAGATAAGAGCGCAGTGTGTCCGGCTCTGCGCCGGCACGGCTCATATCCAGTCTGATGACAGGGCGCTTCACCCATTCCGTCTCCATCTGCATGATCTTCAAGCCCTCGAAGAGTTCTTTCTTACCCATGAAATAGGATTCGAGCGTATCGACAAGGACGGATTTACCGAAGCGGCGTGGGCGGCTCAGGTAATTATACTTTTTCCCCCTGTTGGCAAGTTGCCAGATGATATCTGTCTTGTCAACATAAAGGTATCCATCCTTTCTGATTTCCTCAAAAGACTGGATGCCTACTGGCAATCTTCTATCGTTTGTCTCTACCATAATTCCTAATCTGTCTTTAAATCAACTTTTCCGCAAAGTTACGACTTTATTTTCATACCTGCAAGAGTTTTCTGATAAAAGTTGAGAAAATGTGATGATTCCCTGCACTTCTCAGGAAAGTATCAAGAGGCAGAGGAGGGGGTTACAGTGGTTACGGTTACAGAAGTTACAGTTTTCATGGAGGGGGTAAAGTGCTTTCGGGGACTTACGGATTGTAAGTAGTATATATATAGATTATAAATATATAATTAATATATATTTATAATCTCTTTCTAAAGACGGAAGAAGGTAAAGGGGATTCGGAAAACTGTAACTTCTGTAACCGTAACCGCTTCTACCGAAAAACATAGGGAAACTCTCGGCTACTCATAGTTTTCTCATAGCTAACTGATAGACTTGTTTTTATTAACGGAAAACGGCGCAAATGTTAACGGCGTTTAACAGAACTCTGCGGGGTGATTTTTGGCGGTATCGGATATTTGCAGTACCTTTGCATCATCAAAAAATAATTATTAACCCTTTAAAAAACTGATTGACTATGGGACAAGGAACTAGTAAGTATCGTAAGATTATGCGTACCCCTCAGACAGATGAGAACGCTGGTAAGAAGCTCTGGTATGCTACTGCCGTGAGCGACCGTGAGGTGAGTTTCGAGAACTTCGTGACTCATATCTCTGAACACAACTCTCCATACAGCCGAGGCACCATCCACGGTGTGCTGATGGATACCCTCGACTGCCTGAAGCATCTGATTCTGGACGGCAAGAGCGTGCGTTTCTCCGACCTCGGACTGTTCTCCATCGGTATGACCTCACGTGGCGAGGTGAGCAAGGAGAAGGTGACGGCGGCTAGCGTGCTGGGCGTGCATCTGATTGTGAGAAACACGAAGACCTGGAGCAATGCCGAGCTGAAGAAGCTCACCAAGATCGTGGCATACGATGACTATACCACCGGAGCTGATGACGGCGGCGGAACTGAGAACACGCCGGGCGGTGGTGGTACCAGTCAGGGCGCTGGCGGGGAGACCAACAAGGATAACGGCGGAACATCGCAGGGCGGCGGTGGCACTAGCCAGGGCGGCGGTACTAGTCAGGGCACCGGCGGAACCGATAGCGGCGACGACAACGTAAGTTTGTAAATCACTAATCATTAATCACTAAAAAAACTGCCTATGAAGAAAGAAACCTGGAAAACTGTATTTCAGATAGTAATATCTATCTTGACTGCTATTGCTGCCTCTCTGGGCGTGACGAGCTGTATGTAACTTAAATGAGCATGCCAAAGTCGAAATGACTTTGGCATGCTTTTTTTGTTTTTATAATTGAAGGGTAGCTTGTTGTAAGTCTATGGATTCGGCACGGAGCGTGCCGTGACCTCGCAAGACGATGATGCACTTGCCGAAGAATGCCTTCCTCTTTGGATCGGTAAAACGCTCCAGGGAGGTTTGATTGCCGTTATCTGTGCCCAGAATCTCGGCGGTAGAAGAGAAATAGATCTCGTTCTCGGCATTCGGACAGAGATTGCCATCCTTATCTACTACATTTACTTCTACGAAGGTTGTAGGGGATGATGGGGATTGCAAATCCCCAGGGAGAGAGGTCGAACCTTTTCTGACTGCGGATTGCAAATCCGCAGGAACGCCTGACGGGGTCGGAGTGCACGATTGCAAATCCGCAGGAACGCCTGACGGGGTTTGGGCTGCGGACGCAAGGGTGTTCTGATAGGTCTTCTTCAAGACGAGATGATGAGGAGGACCGGCTGTCTTGATGGTCTGGGATGAAATCTCCCTGCCCTGCTTTCTCGCTACGACCTTTACTTCGCCCGGCTCGAAAGTTACTCGCCACATCACGTGGTACTCGGTACTGCGATCAAAGTCGCCAGCATTGGCATCGGTTTCAGCAGAAACAGCATTGGCTGCGGCACCATTTCCCTCTCCATGCACCTTCTTCTTCCGGATGCCCTGGCTCTTGCCATTGATGAACAGCTCTACTTCATCTGCCTGGTTGTAATAGCACCACATATCTATCTGCTGACCCGGAAGCCAGTTCCAGTGAGGGAAGAGATGAAGAACAGGCTTCTTCGTCCACTCACTCTGATACATATAATAGCTGTCCTTAGGAAGACCAGCCAGGTCGATGATGCCAAAATAACTGCTGCGTGCCGGATAAGCATACGGAGTCGGTTCGCCGATATAGTCGAAACCTGTCCAGATAAACTGACCGCCCACAAAGTCATTGTGCTTCACCACATCCCAGGTCTCCTCGTGCGTACTGCTCCAGGAGGCATGCATATTGTCATACGCCGAACACTTGAAGGATGGATCGGTATATGGCAGCCACCACTCCACCGGAGCCGTATAGATGCTGTCGCTCGGCATCCGGTAATAACCGCGCGTCTGTAGTGCCGAAACACTCTCGGAGAAGATGAACGGCTTGTCAGGGAAGTTCCTTGGAACATCCTTCGCCCACTGATGATGATAATTGAATCCAATGACATCGATGGCACCGCTCTTGAAGAGATGATTCTTCGGATCAGGCTCGTTGCATCCGGCAGTAACCGGACGGGCGCCCCACGGATCATACTTCTTCACGATATCTGCCAGATGACGGGTGAGAAGAGAATTCACGCTCAGCTCATCGCTATGTGCCAGGGTAGAGGCATCATGACCCGCATTCAGGATGAGATTCGCCTGCTCCAGACTCAAGGTATCGGCAGCGGCATCCGACCACTGTTCGAGCACCTCGTTGCCGATGCTCCACATGATGATGCAAGGATGATTCCTGTCGCGCTTCACCAGATCAGAGAGATCACGCTGGTGCCATTCATCGAAGAAACGGGCATAATCGCCATTCGACTTCTTGCGGCGCCACATGTCAAAGCTCTCATCCATCACCATGATTCCCATGGAATCACACATATTCAGGAGTTCGGGAGCCGGAGGATTATGACTGCTCCGGATGGCATTCACACCCATATCCCTGAGGATGGTGAGCTTGCGATGAAGCGCATCCTCGTTGAGGGCGGCACCGAGACATCCGAAATCGTGATGCTCGCACACGCCATTGATCTTCATATTCTCGCCATTGAGAAAGAAACCTTTCCGGGCATCAAACCTCACTTCACGGAAGGCGGTCTGCGTAGTGGCGGTATCCACCACCTTGCCATTCACCACCAGTTCGCTCTTCACAGTATAGAGATAGCCCTTGCCGATAGACCAGAGATGAGGTTTCCTTACCTTGAGCTGCTGGCTCTGGGTGCCCTGGCTCCTTGCCACCACCTTGCCAGCCGCATCGTAGATGGTATTGCGGATGGAGAGCTTCATCCTGCTGCCACTGGCATGGAAATCCACCTTCACCCTGACATCACCCTTCGGCGTGGTAGCCACATACTGCCCCCACTGCGGGATGTATGCCTTCTTCAGGGTCTTGGTAAACCAGACGTGGCGGTAGATGCCACAGCCCGAATACCAGCGGCTGTTGGGCTGGTCGCTGTTATCCACCTTCACGGCAATGACGTTATCACCCTTCTTATATATATAAGGTGTAAGATCGTACTCGAAGGTACTGTAGCCGTAGGGACGGGTGCCGAGCTTGTGACCGTTGATATAGACGGTGGAGTTCATATACACGCCATCGAAGGTGATGGTGAAGCGGTCATACTTCTCGTCTGGCGAAAGAGAGAAGTGCTTGCGATACCATCCGATGCCGCCCGGAAGAGCACCACCGCTGGCTCCCGAAGGATTCGATGGAGAGAAATCGCCCTCTATCGCCCAGTCGTGAGGGAGATTCAGGCGGCGCCAATGCCCGTCGGAATACTCCGATTTCTGCATACCGGCACTATCAGTCAAAACGAAAAGCCAGTCTTTATCAAAAGACTGGCGATCGCGGGCGCTCAAAGACTGAGCGCCCAATAGTAGAATTGCTAAAGCAAATATCTTCTTCATATTATTTCAATTTTACAGTCATTGCCTGACCTGCATACTTCACTACCTTGCCCTTAGGCGACTTGGCGAGATTCACGCCCTGCTGCTTCTTCTGATCTACCAGGATGATGTTGAAGCGGCGCTTCTGGAGCATGCCGTCAAAACTACCCTTGCGGGCACCGATGGTAACCTGCTTCTGGGCATCATCATACTTGAAATCGATTACAGCATACTTACCCTTCTCGTAGTTATAGTTCGTACCCTCATCCTCGTACAAGGTATAAGAGCCATCCTTGCCGGCATAGACATAGAGGTCGATCAACTCCGGTTTCTTCTCATCACTCCACTGCATCTCAGGACCTATCGGAAGGATGGCGCCTTCTGGAATGAAGACTGGAATCTTATCGTATGGCGCATCAGCCACGATGGTCTGACCGCCTGCATGATATGCTCCGGTATAGAAATCATACCAGCCTTCTGCTTAGGCAGATAGACTTCGCGTGAATACTTCTGATACTCGCCTACCGGACAAGCCATCAGGCAGAACCGAACATCCACTGGTCCTTGATATCCAACACCTTCTCATCGCCATTGAAATCCATCACCAGTCCGCGCATCATGGTGTAATCCTTGAGATGCACCATACCCGCCATACTGTAGAGGTAAGGCATCAGGCGATAGCGGAGCTTGTCGTAAGCTACGATGGTCTTGTAGGCAGGATGATCGGCTGGAGCGATGTTCCACACCTCACGCAATGGCCACTGACCGTGGGCACGATAGAGCGGAACGAAACAGCCAAACTGGTTCCAGCGAGCCTGCAACTCACGCCACTCCTTCAAATCGGCATTCTCCTTACCGGTCTTGTCAAACTCCTGCTGGGCAGCCACATAGCGGTTTTCTACACAGAAACCACCCTGGTCCATTCCCCAGAAAGGAAGACCTGCCATGGAATAGTTCAGTCCGGCAGTCATCTGCGCACGCATATCTTCCCAGCGGGTTGCGATGTCGCCCGACCAGGTAGCCGTGCTGTAACGCTGTTCGCCAGCAAAGCCCGAACGGGTGAGGAGGAAGACACGCTGGTTAGGGTTCACGCTGCGCTGACCATTGTAGATGGCGTCGGCATTCACGATGCTGTAGGCATTGAAATACTCGGTAGCCGTACCCAGGGCGGTAGGACCGGAGAGCGCCTTGCGGTACCACATCGGCGTGCAGTCACGCACATTCGGCTCAGAAGCATCCATCCACCAGGCATCGATACCGAACTTATACTTGGTATAGAGATTCTCATCCATCTGTCGCCAGAACATCTTTCTGGCTCCGGCATCGTAGGCATCATAGAAGGAGCCGCGGAAACCGAGCCAGTCGTGGATATCATCCTTGATAGCCTGGTGATACATCCAGCCCTTGGCATCCAGTTCCTTGTAATTCTTCACGGTATCATAGAACTTCGGCCAAACCGAAATCATGAATCTTCCATGCAGGGCATGCACACTGTCGAGCATCGCCTGAGGGTTCGGATAGCGTGCCGCCTCAAACTCGTGGCTTCCCCATGAATCCAGCTTCCAGTAGTTCCAGTCCTGTACGATGTTATCCACCGGAATCTTCAGGTCGCGGAACTTCTTCATGTTCTCCTCGATATCCTTGCTGCTCTGATAGCGCTCGCGGCTCTGCCAGAAACCGAGCACCCACTTAGGATATACCGGTGCCTTGCCGGTAAGGGTGCGATAGCCCGAGATTACTTCGTCCATATTCTTTCCGGCGATGAAGTAGTAATCCATATCCGGCGACATCTCGCTCCAGATGCTCAGCTGGTTCTTCTCAGCCTCAGAACGTGGGGCAGCCACACGGAGTCCGCAGTAGGAAACATCGCCATCCGGCTGCCATTCGATGCGGATAGGGGTCTTCTTGCCCTTCGGAATGGCTGTCTCAAACTTATAGGAATTCGGATTCCAGGCGGTACGCCAGCGCTCAGGCACCACCAGCTTGCCGTCGATATAGATCTTCATATAGCCGGCATAGTAGAGGATAAACTGATAGAAGCTGTTGGTAGGCGCCTCTACATATCCCTCGTAAACCACCTTGGAGCCATTCAGCGCAAAGCCCTTAGGCAGGTTCTGTATGCCGCCCTTATCAGTCTTGTTGCAGATTTCTGAAGTCTCAGGCATGGCATATTCAAAGTAGATGCTGTCCTCGCCACGAACAATCTTCTGTCCGTTCTTAGCCACGTAGGTACCGGTGAGCTGTCCTTCCTTACCGTCCTTGTCGTAGAGCTTGAAGGCACGGTTCAGCTGGAGATAATCGTCCGGATTACCCCAGCGGCTGTAGGAATAGGAATCCCAGAGGATGCCGTAGTTCTTGTTAGAGATGACGAAAGGCACGCTCACCTTGGTGTTATACTGGAAGAGGTCTTCGTTCTTGCCCTTCATGTTGAGCTCTTCGCTCTGGTGCTGACCGAGACCATAGAAGGCTTCATTGTCTGGCGAATCGAAGAGGGCACGCCATGACCATCCGTGCTTCTGTGCCTCAGGTACCTTGGCGATATCCACACCGATTTCACGGGCGGGCACGGTGAAAGGCTTGAAGGTCTTTCCTCCCTGTGCCACCTCTTTCAACAGTACCTGATCCTTGAGATCGTAGAAGGTAATCTGTCCGGTAGCCTCGTTCAGCACGGCACGCATGGCAGCGGTGGTGATGATGAGGTCATCGCCCTGCTCCTCCACCTTGTAATTTGCCTTGCCCTTCTGAGGCACGATGATAAGACTCTGCTTGTTGCGGAAGCTCTGCTCGGCAGTAGCCTGCACACGGATGATGCGGTCGCTGACCACCTGGAGGCGGATTTGCGACGGACCATAGTTCTGATGCTGTTTCAACTGTACGGTAAGGTAATTACCTTTCTGTACGAAGCCAGCAGCCTGGGCACCTGTGGCGCTCAAGAACAATACTGCTGATACGAATAACGATTTAGTCAGTTTCATACTTGATATTATTTAGTTTTATTTATTGATTCTTGTTTATTCTTGCTGCGGTTATTAAATTCTGCTGCAAAAATACATTTTTTTATTGGTAATCAAGTTCTGATATGTAAACAAAGAGGGTATAAAATGTTTCCTATTTCATTTTATACCCTCTTGTTATCAAAAAAACAGGATTTAACTCCTAGACAGGTTCCCCGTTCATCTGTTTCCGGTACTGCGAAGGAGTTACGCCATAGGCATCCTGGAAGTACTTGGAGAAATAGCGTGGATTGTTGAATCCCACCTTATAGGCAATCTCACTGACGTTCAGATCTCCCTGATGCATCAGTTCCTCGGCATATCTGATACGCATGGAGCGGAGATATTCTGAAGGCGTGATGCCCTTGATCGAGATGAGTTTCTTATATAATTGTACGCGCGAGATGCCGAGATGTTCGCTGATAGACTCCACCGAGGTATCCGGATCGCACATGTTCTCCTGCAGATAGGTGTTGAGCTGGTCGAGGAAGCGCTGGTCGGAGGCATTCAATGCAAACCGTCCGTCGTCGTGCTGCTTCTCCTTCACCGGTTCATCCTTGCGCTGCGGCATAGCTCCCCCCGAACGCTTCACGAGATTCAGGAGATTGCGGAGCCGGAGGTTGAGCATATCGATATTGAACGGTTTGGTGATGTATTCATCAGCCCCGCTCGCCAGTCCCTCCTTGCGATGCTCATCGGCAAGACGGGCTGTGAGCATGACGAAAGGAATGGAAGCCGTCTCGTCATTCTCCTTCACCTGTCGGCAGAGTTCGTTGCCATCCATCACCGGCATCATCACATCACTGAGTATGATGTCAGGCCGCTGTTCAATGATCTTATCCAAGGCATCCTTGCCGTTCACCGCCTCTACTACCTGGTAATCGGAGAGGAGTTCGCGCATGAACTCACGGAAATCATCACTGTCATCTACCAGCAGCAAGACCGGTTTCTGCGATGCCAGTTGGCTATCCTTTGCCTGAGGTGCCTCATAGCCCATTCCATAGAGTGCATCATCATCTTCTGTAGCACTGGCATTCGCCGTCTTATCCTCTGGAATAGGCAGCTCTACCACAAACACGGAACCGCCGCCCGCATTGTCGCGCACCATGACATTACCCCCATGCAGGGCTGCAAACTTCTTGACGAGATTCAATCCGATGCCACTGCCGCCGGCTGGCTGCATCTCCGTACCGTTGATCTGATAGAAGCGGTCGAAGACCAGTTTTTTCTCTTCATCGCTGATGCCCTTGCCGGTATCGGCTACCGAGAAGCAGAGCCAGTCGTGGTCGCCGCCCTTCATCTCCTGTCGGGTCTTGGCAAACACCGAGACGGTAATCGTGCCGCCATCGGGAGTGAACTTATAGGCATTGCTCAGGAGATTATTCAGGATCTTTCCCACCTTGTCGGGGTCGATGTTCATCGTAAAGCGAGGCAGCTGCGACTCGAAGATGAGCGTCACCTTGTTGTTGGCAAGGATACGGAAGGATGAGCAGATATTGTCGATGAAGCTGACCATCTCGGTAGGAGCCAGATTGAGCTTCTCCTTGTTCTGGTCGAACTTGCGGAAGTCGAGAATCTGATTCACCAGGTTGAGCAGTCGGGTGGCGTTGCGGTGGATGAGTTCCAGCTTGCGGCGCTTGCCGTTATTCGCCTCCTCACGTATCATCGACTCCAGCGGAGAGAGGATGAGGGTGAGCGGGGTGCGGAGCTCATGGCTCACATTGGTGAAGAAATTCAGCTTCAGCTCGTTCAGCTCCTTCGTCTTCTTCATGTTATCTTCCATGCTTCTGCGCTCAAACTGCAGGCGCTGGCGCTCCATCATCCTGCGGCGATAGAGATAGAGAGCAGCCACGATAAGCAGGATATAGACGATAAATGCCCAAAGGGAGAGATAGAACGGAGGCGCCATATGGATCTGCAGTTCGCTGATTTCATCATTCACAGAGCCATCGCCATTCACCACCTTCACCTGCAGGGTATAGCTGCCAGAAGAAAGATTGGTGAAGGTAACCTCCGGACTACCCACCGGAGTGAGGAGCCACTTATCGCTTACTCCCTTCATGCGGTAGAGGAAGCGGCAGCGTGCAGGCACCGTCACCTCGCTTGCAGCCAACTGGATGGTGAAGGCATGATCCTTGTAGTTCAGGTAGATTTCACGGCTGGCATCCAGCGACTTCTCCATCACTACCCTGCCCTCGTACTCCTCGCCTGCCGTCAGGGCATGATCGAAGAGCACCAGTCCGCTGAAAAGCGCACGGATATGCGTCTTCCGGGTCTGTGCCACCCGTGGACTGATGATATTCACACCATCCAGACCACCTATGGCGATATCGCCACTATGCAGCAGACAGGCAGAGCGATAGTTGAACTGCCTCTCCTGCAACCCGTCGAGTGAATTGTAATTGGTCATCTTCAGGTTCCACCTTCCATCCTTGCCCTTCTCTACATTGACATGGGTAACCCCGTATTCGGAAACCAGCCAGATGTGGTGCTGCCTGTCTTCGATGACGGCACAACCCACGGCCCCCGGCGTGCCATTCAGTTCATTGATAGACTCCATCTGGTCGGAATGGGTATCATACATGGCAATGCCGGAAGGGGTGGCTACCCAGAGAAGTCCGCGACTGTCGAGCATGGCATAGTTGACGGACGGACTGATGAACGGCTGTCCGCCAAAGGAATGGTCCAGGTTCTGAATCTTGCCATTTCGGAAATCGAAGACCGACATATACTGGGAATGGCCCAACAGCGCCTGATGGGCATTCTGCATGAAGACGGAGCTGATATAATTGGAAGACAGCTTGGAGTTGCCGGTATGATAGGTAGCAAACTTCCCGGTGACAGGATCGAAGATCTGGAAACCTCCGCCCAGCGTACCTATCAGCAGGCGATGATCGGGTGTTTCGGCGAGACACCACACGCTGTTGCTGCAGAGTCCGCTGGTGCCGGCATGATAGGATTTCCACACACCATGGGCATAGCAGGCCAGTCCGCCATTATAGGTTCCGAAATAGAGAGAACCATCGTGCATGGTAGTACTGCTGACCACCACCTCGGAGCCCAGTCCCGTTTCAGAAGAATGGAAACGGGTGGTCTGTCCGGTGCCCAGATGATACGCCACGATGCCCGCATCATTGGTTCCGCACCACAGAACTCCGTTCCTGTCCTGCGTGATGGTACAGACATCTCCTATCGGAATGGTATAGAACTTGGTGGCTGCCGCCGAATAATAGCTCACGCCATTCTTATAGGATCCCACCCAGAGGGCATCCCTGTCATCTACATAGACACGCAGGAGCGAATTGTCGGAGATGGAAATACGGTTGTTCGGATCGTATAGAAACTGGCGGAAAATCTTCCTGCCGTAATCTACGAGGAACAGACCATTATGATCGGTGGCAAACCACACCCTGCCCTTGGAATCGAAGGCCACATCCTTGAGCAGCACCTTGCCCACCGACGGAGGCACCACGATGCCCACGGAAGCCAGGAAGCTGGCTCCGCTCATAAACCATTTCTTCTGAGCCTGACCATAGACATAGGTACCCACATTGGAAGCTACCCAGTAGTTGCCCTTGTTATCTACGAAGGTAAAAGGAAGCTGATCGGTAGAAAGATGATGGGAGGCGATGAAGCGATCCTTCCATACCACCTCCTGTGCATAGCCGTCGAGGCGGTAGATGCTGCCATCAACAAAGGTGACCAGCGCCTGTCCCCCATGCTCACGGATGCAGCTTACCTGGGTATCAGGCAAGCTGTTTCGGGACGTTTTCCGGGAAGCCTCGGGGAGGAAGGAAAAAGATAGGCAGTCTGATGCTGGGCATCTACGAAATAGATACCCTTGCCATACACGCTGATCCACATATTCTTTTTAGAATCTATGAAGACCTTCTGGGGAGCCCCCTCCACGCCTATCTTCTGGAGCAGACCCTCGGGCTTGCGTTCGAACTGCTCGGTATCATATCTGAAGACACAATAACCCACAGAGGTATGTATCCACAGATCGCCATGGATATCTTCCTGAATCTCATCTACCAGATTGTTGGGAATGGAATGGGGATTGTTGGCATCGCAGAAGAAGGTCTTCATGCGGAAGCCGTCGAAGCGGTTGAGTCCCGACTGGGTTCCCAACCATACATAGCCATGACTGTCTTTCAGTATGGCATTCACCTGTGTATTGCTCAATCCGTCACGATTGGTCAGGCGATTGAATTCCATCGAACCATACGTACCGAAGGCACTGGCAGAAGCGATGGAGAGCATCCAGCAGACGAGCATCAGGATGCATCTGAAAAGATTTCTTCTTATTAGTTTCATTGTATTTTTTCAGAACTTTCACGTATCTTGAGAATCATCGGCACCACCTCCTTGTAGATTTTCTCGACACCAAGCTTATCTGCAAGGTCCTTTAATGACGTTCTACGCTGTTTCATGTATAATCAGTTAGTTATGTGATGAATTTCTTCTAGATGTAATATTCCGCAGAATCTACCAGTCCGGCGCGAAGTGCATACTTTGTTGCTTCGTGCACGTTGTTCACACCGAGCTTTCTGAAGATATTCTTCCGGTGGGTATTCACGGTATGGAACTGGAGAAACGCTTCTCGGCGATTTCCTTGGTAGTCATACCCAGGGCGATATCCTTGAGAATCTCGGTTTCGGTCTTGGTGAGATTCACTTTTTCTTCTACTTCCTGCGGCGGAGTAAGGAGCACCTCCATCATTCGCTGGCAGACAAAACGCTTGCTATCTACGCAGAAGCGTATCGCCTCCTTGATTTCCATCAGCGGACTCTCCTTCAGGAGCACACTGAACATACTGCTGCTGGCGATGAGCACACGCACGAAATCGGCACTCAGGTCTTCGCTGAACAGCAGCCATCGGGTATAGGGAAAGCGCTGGTTGAGAATGAGCAGTTCGGCGGAATCATTGATATCGAAAAGCGTGTAATCGACTATCACCACCGTATCTTCGTTTTCCCGCAAGGCAAGCATCAGCTCTGTCTTGTCTTCCACATACTTGGTTTCCAATCCTTCCATTTTCTCTATCACGTATATCAGTCCGGCACGCGTGATATCCTGCTTATCTGCCAATAGAATCTTCATAAGCAAATCTCCTTCTTTTATGTTGATATATACTCTTTTATGACCAAACAATTATTATGAAGAATGTTAAGAAGCTAACTCCTTTAACTCCTTAACATTCTCATATTCTGCTTTCTAGAATGACATGAGGAATCCCATTCGGATGCCCCACTTATCTACATTGGCATGATTCAGGTAGTTGATACGGCGCACATAATCGATTCCGAAGAACTTGAAGATGTTGTGCACACCGGCTACCACCTCCCAATATGGCGTGTTGCCAAAGGTGTAGGAGTTGTTAGGGAACTTGAAGATCACGTCATCCGATGTATTCTTCACCGGATTGTTCTTGTCGGTGAGCTGTCCCCATACTCCCTTCACGGCTACATACTCGCGCCACTTCAGCTTCTTGATGAGCGGAATGCGGTTGAGAAGCTTGCCGTTCATATCCCAGGCTACCGACCAGAAGAGCTGGCGGTCGCTCAGGAACTCCCAGTCTTTCATCATACTGATGGTTGCCTCCTGCTCGAAGATGGAGAGGTTGACTGGTGGCTGGACGAGCATGGTGAATGGAACCTTGTTCCACTGCATCTTGCCCACGATGTTGAAGTCCACATATCCGAAGCTGCCCAGCCACTGGCGCTTGTAGATGCCCAGGGTGGTGAGGTTGCTCTGATACTGACCGCCCATGAATCCGTCCAGACCCATGGAATGGCGGAGGGTGAGCTCAGGACTGTCGAGATTGATAGGCAATCGCTGCTGCTTGGTGTTGACATAGGTAACACCCGGGTTGTAGTCGATGCCCACAGATGCCTCGGTGGTGCGTATCTTCTTTACTTCCTCGCCCGTGTTCACCTTGAAATAATGCAGGTTGCCCACGGTGCGGTTGCTCTGCCATCTCATTCCCGCATCGAAGCGGAGTCCCCAGTCGGTCTCATAGACGAAGCTGAACTTCTGTCGCTGGTAGAGATACATCTGGTCCTGCGTAGCGGCACGGATGGTCATGAAGAAGTTATCCTTGTTGTGCAGCAGGTTGTCATCGGATGGAGAGGTGATATCGTGACCAATCTCGAAGACGAACTTACGCATCGGGAACTCGAACGGACTGTTCTTTTTCTTGTTGAGCGAATAGGTGAAGAGATGACCGTAGTACCAGTTGTGGCTCTTCGTACCGTAGGCACCATATCCATCCCAGAAGAAATGAGGGTTGAGTGCCGCCATGGTACGGGCTGCCAGACGCAGGCGCACGCCATCCACGTAGTTGTTGGAGAGGAAGGTGTTGATAGGTCCGAGGTCGAAGAGGCTCTTTCTGCCATCCTTTCCTCCGCTTCCTATCTCTACATAGTTCTCCATGAGCGCCTTGACGCCGAAGATGATGTACTTGAATCCCTTGGAATTCTCCATACGGTGGATGAAACTGTCCATCGAAGACTCACTCTTGGTGAGATCCACCTGTCGGTACTTGTTCCAGTAAGCCTCATCACGGTTCATCGCATCCATATCATGCCTTACCTTCGCCTTGCCCTTGAAGAGCATCTTCGGCAGAGGATCGAAGGCGTAATCGGTGATTCGGGTATTTCGCACCACAAGCAGGTCCTGCAGCAGCTTGTTCATGTGCATCTCTGCTATCATATCATCCTTGGTGAGCACCCACTCGCCATTGTCGAGCTTGGTATATTCCTGCTCAATCTTCATATCCTTCACCCAGTTGACGGCTGAGTTGTGAGGCATGTAGAGATTACATTTCTTGACGTGCAGGGTACTGTCGGCAAGCACATAGAGCTCGCCTCGGAATCCGAAGTCCTGACTGTTGGCTGGGATAAACTGCAGATGATAGCAGAGGTCACGGTTCACATACACCGTATCTTCTATATAATAATGATAGAAGCTGATGGCTGTTCTGCCCAGCGGAGACGGGAACGGATACTGGAGCAGTCGCACGTAGTCATCGTAGATATCCACATCGGTAAAGACATCCTTGATGGCTGTATTCAGGATTTCTCCGGTCTGGATCACCTGTCCGATACCATTGCTCTGCTGACCCTTGATGATATCCTTTTCGCTCTTCGGGTCCTTGCGGTAAACGTGCTGCGAAACGGTCTCATCAATACTTACCGGCAGGGTGAGCTTGCCGTTGTAAGGCGAAAGCTCTACCTGGTCGAGGAGATACTGTCGCTTGCTGAAGAACTTGCCCTCCATCTGTTCCTTGGTGATATCATTGAGTGCGAGGGTGATCTTCTGATATTTATCATACTGATAATAATCATAGTTGCTGAGGTCGCTCTTCTTCTTGGCAGCGATGACACGTCGCATGAGTTCCACGGCAGGGTTATCCTTGCGCTTGTATCTTCCCTTCTTCGATTTCACCACGACTTCTCCCAGCTTGTGGGAATCGTCCTTGAGCTTGATTTCGAGGAAGCTGGTTTTCTCATCTACCTTGACCGTAGCGGTCTTGTAGCTCAGAGCGCTGACGGTAAGCATCAGTCCCGGCTTCTTTTCGATGGTAAACTTACCTTCTCCATCACTGGAAACGGCAATCTTGTGTCCCTTGTACTGCACGCTTGCATACGATACGGCAAAGCGTCATCGTCAATGACACGACCTGTTATCTTCTGCTGCGCCATCATCTGGAGTGTAGAAACCACCAGGAGGATGAGCACCAAATACAATTTTCTTATACCTTTCATTACCTTATTATATATATAGGGGCCTTGCGCCCATTATTAATTCTTTCAGGCTGCAAAGTTATAACATTATTCGTAAACAGCTGCAAAAACCTATTATATATTTCAGTTTTTTATGAGATTTTCAGAAAATTCTCCATCTCAGAGAGTTTTCTGATGATGCCATCGGGGATGGATTCATCCACCTTCTTCTCTTCCCACTGCAATCCCTTGATCCAGAGGGTGTGGCAACCCAGCTTATGGGCAGGGATGATATCCTTGCCATAGGTATCGCCCACTACCAGCACCTGAGAGGCTGGAAGATCGAGGGCACAGACTCCGAGGGCGAAGATGGCTGGGTTCGGCTTGCGCACACCCACTACTGCCGATTCTATCACGTCCTCGAAATAGCCATCGATTCCTGCATCCTTCAATACCTGATTGATGTTGCCGTAGAAATTGGATACCAGCACCATCGGATACCCCGACTGCTTCAGATGCTCCAGCACCTGCCTGTTCTCATTCAGCAGAGCAAGGGTCTTGGCATTGATATAGCGAGCCATATCCACTGCTATCTGATGAATTTCTGAATCAGAAAGGGAGAGGAAAAGGCTTTCTGATGAAGCATCAGAATCTTTTCCGGGATTCCCAAGCTTCGCCTGTTTCTCAGAATCATCCTTTCCTGTCTCCAGCAATTCCTTTCCTGCCAGGAAATTCAATTCCAGGATCAGTTTTTCTCTGAGAATATCCTCGAAATGGAAATCGGGAGTCACGATGGGATTCACAGCCAGTGCTCGCTCACCATACACGTAGGCATCGCGAAACGCCTGCTTGTGGATACTTACTCCTGGCTCTACTTCCTCGTCATCAGCCACACCGATGCCGAAGTGCTCGTAGCCCTGCCACAGCACTTCCGACCAGTGGTCGCCCCTGGTATCGAGCGTGCCACCATAATCAAAGATGATTCCTTTTATATCCAGTACTTTCATTATTTTCCTTTATTAATTGTTTGCTGCTGGCTCTTCTGATCAGCCTCGTATTCTTCCTGAATCTTCTTCAGGTCCTTGTTTCCCACCTTGATGAGCAGAATGCCGATGGCTATCCATACCAGCTCACGGATTCGGGTGATGAGACCGGTATATACACCCAGGGCACCCGTAAGATGCAGACCATCCACCGCCAGAGCCAAACCACCCTCTCGGGCTCCCAACTGCATAGGAGAGAAGAAGATGAGGTTACTGAAGAGCGATGAGAAGGCAAGAATCAGAATGCTGTCGGCGATGCTGATATCCGCCGCAAAAGCCTTCAGGATAAGATAAATCTCCAGGCTCTGGAGCACTCTCGCCATCACCTCGAAGAAGAGAGAACTGTAGAAGGTGCTCTTATGCTGACCATGCAGCAGGGCTATCTGCGAATCTATCTGCTCCAGGGTCTCCTGCTTCTCCTGCGCAAACCGCTTAGCCCAGTTCTTCACGAAAGGAATATGGGTGAGCAGACGGATGCCCTTCTGTGCCATTCCCGTCTTGTAGCCGCGGGCGAAGAAGTAGATGCCTAGCAGGCAGAAGGCTGCGATGAAGCCCAGCATGATGCCCATAGGGACACCTATCGGATACAGGGCGATATAGAGAAATACCGACAGGAACCAGAACCAGAAATGGGAGAAGATGTGCATCATCACATAGAGAATGACCGATGATGTAGCCTTGCTCACACCCGTAAAAGGCTTCAACTCCATAATGCGGTAAGGTTCGCCGCCCATCAATCCGCAGGGAGTGGTGTAGTTCAGGGCAAATCCGCTCACGGTGAGCTTATATACTCGCCAGAACGAGAGTCCCTTCACCCTACCCTCATCGTTGATGATGAGCCACCAGGAAATGGTGTTCACCCAGTAAACCACGAGCCACAGACCGAGAATCAGCGGGAAATAGATGCCCGCCTGCTTCAGATAGCGCCAGATATCGGTATAGTCCATATCCATCGTGCAGAGCATGATGATGATGGCGATAATACCGAACGCCATGAATATATTTCTGAACTTGTTATTCATATAAGTATTTGTTATTGTTTATGCCCCGTACTCTCCCTTCAGGACCTTCTGGTTGAGCTTCAGACAAAGACGCTCGTGGGTTCCTCTCATATAGAAGAAAATCAGGCTGAACACGGTAATCTCGATAGCCGGATAAAGCCATGGAAGACCTATCAGGATTGAGATGAACAGCGTGATGCTGCGCCAGTTGAAGGTAAGGATATTGGCATATTTCATCAATGGAAGACTGCCCGCACGGAAGTCGGCACGCAACTGCTCAGGCAACTGCTGCGGATATCTTTCGCGCAGATTTCTCTTGAATATCTGGAAGATAGGAGTATCCCGCTCCTGTCCCAAGGTATAGTTCTTGTAGAAGAACTGGAAGAGCTTCTGCACAGGCTCCTTCTTCCACTTCATCTGCTTCCACAGCTCTACCTGCTTGCTGGCATCATCCAGTTCGCTTCCCTCCTTTCCTTTCAGGAAGAAGAGGTGAATCTGACGGTAGTAGTCGGCAAGACGGCTCTGAATGGCATGGCATCCGAAACCGGCTACGATGCAGAGTGCCCAGATCTTCCAGCCCCACTCTGGCATCAGACGGAAGGAGATGGCGAAGTAGATGCTGACAAACCAGAAGTCGCCAGCAGCACCATCGAGGATTCTGCCCAAGGCACTCTTCTGGTTGGTGAGTCGCGCCAGCTGTCCGTCGCAGCTATCATATACGTTTGCCCAAATGAGCAAGAAGATGCCCAAGATGTTGATTGCCAAATCGTCGAAATAGAAGCAGATGCCCGCTCCTACGCCGAGGAAAATGGAAAGAATGGTCACCACGTTTGGGGTGACGTGAAGCATGCGGAAGAATCGCGCCCACTGGTAACCAATAGGACGATAGAAATAAATATCAATGTGCTCCTCGGTATCCGCAGATTTCAGAGAAGCCTTAAATTCCTGATTCATCTTTTTTTATTTTTTTGTTATTCCTGTATCATTTTTGTTGCTATATAGAACGCAGCCTCATCACGGCATGGCGCAAAGCTAGGCCAGTCGTTGAAGTCGATGATGCGGATGCTGCCATCCTCGCTGACCACACAATCGCCGCCATATACCGGCACATTCAGCATGTCGGCAGCTTGTCAGCCTCAGCCTTCAGAGCCTCGGCATCGAAGGCGATGCCCTGAGCCTCACCATTGATCACCTCCAGTCCGAACTTGGAACGATGACCGCATTTCGATGGATAGAACCAATAGAAGAAATCGGTACCCGATACGCCGTAGAACTTGATGAGGTCGCCCTTCAGGTGCTCATTCACCACCACCGATGTGATGCCGCGCAGCCAGAATTCCTTCAGCAGCGCCTCAGCCTCCTGCTCGTTCTGCACATAGCAGGTATCCTCCTTCTGCTGCGCACAGCCGTCTCCACGCTTCAGCCAGCAAGGATAGTGGATATCCTTCACCATCTCTCCGTTTCTGCCGATGATGCGGCTCTCGGGAGTAGCGATGCCTCCGGCGATGAAACGCTCGGTCATGATGCGGCGGATGCAGCGGTTTACACCCAGACTGGAGTTCACCACCAATACGCCTTCCTCCTCTATTCTGCCGAGAATATCGAGTGCCTGCTTGCTGCGTGCCATCGAGAAGAAGCCATCCACGCCCACTGTCACACGGCAGCGAGGCCATCCGTAGGCTCTCTCCAACACAGTTGCCTTGCGGCAGAATTCCTTCTCGCACATCAGCATCACCTTCGCACCGAGTGCCTCCAGCTGCTGTTTTACGGCATTCATGATGGCAGCATCGTTATCCACGCAATTAGGCGAGAACTCGTTGCCGCGGCATACCCCCACCAGGGTCTTACCCTCCAGCGGATGGATGAAAGCCTCGGCCTTCGCAATATCCTCCTTGTGATCTACATCGAGAATCTTGTTGATAGGATAAGCCTCCAGCTTCAATCCCTCTACCACCAGCTGGCGCTGGAAGTTGCGCATACGGCTCATGCCCTGCTCCATGCAGTGGTCGAGCACATCCAGCGCCTTGTCGCCCAAACAGTAGATGCCACCCGAAATCAGATGGTCATCGCCCTCCTGCTTATCATGGAAGCCCGTAATTCGGGGTTTCTTGTGCGAACCCTGCTTGTCGAGCAGACTGGCACCCTCGGCATCCGCCTGCTTCTCCACACCAACCCACAGCGGTTTTTCATCATCTACGTATGGGGTGACAGCCATGCAGCCGTCAATATCCTTTGCCTCCTGGAAGTGGCGGATATACTTCTTGAATTCCTCCTCACGGAAGATGGTATCCACGGTGGTGAGGCAGAAGCGCTCGCCACGGAGATATGGCGAGAGGGCATGCAGACTGTGCATGGAACTAGGAGTGGTCTTTACCACCAGGCGCAGAGGCACCGGCAGCTTCATCTGCTCCAGATGTTCACGCACCGCCGTGCTCCATTCGTTGACAATCACTACGATTTCGGTAGCACCGCAATCTACGAAGATGCGTAGAAGGCGCTCTATCATCGGTTCGCCGCATACCGGCACCAGGGGTTTAGGCTGTTCCACGCCTTCCTGTGCCAATCGACTTCCCTCGCCTGCGGCTATAACTGCAAATCTCATTCTATCTATTTCTAATTATTTTTATTTTTCTTCAATTTCCTATAACTTTCTTCTGTAGCAGCGGCGGCGACGGTGCTGCACGCTTTCCAGATACTGCCACTGGCTCTGCACTCCCTTGTTGCTCTCCATCTGCGGCATCGCCTCCGCCCATTTGAAACCGTAGCGGTGGTACTGCTCGATGAGGTCGGCGAAGATGAGGGCATTGGCACCCTTGCTGCGATATTCCGGCAACACACCGATGAGCACCAGATCCACGGTATCAGTGGCATGGCACTTCATCACCCGCAGGAGTCGAAGCCATCCCCAAGGGAAGAGCTTGCCGTTGCGGTTCTTCTGCAACGCCTCGGTCATGGATGGGAAGGATACGCCGAAACCGATCAGGCGGTTGTTGTCGTTGCCATCTACCACACCGGTGATGAGGTTCATATCCGCCATCTTGATATACGAATCCACATACCCGTCGATCTGTCGGTCGGTGAGTTGCTGGAAATCGTAGAGATCCTTGTAGGTTTCGTTGACGATGCGGAAGACTTCCCTGCCCATGCCGCCCTGAACCAGTTCGTGCTTGGTAAACTTATGCACATGCAGATTGTAGCGGCTCTCGATGAGCTGGGCTGTCTTGGCAAATTTCGGAGGGGTTACCTCAGGCACCTTGATGCGGTACTCCAGCCAGTCGTTGTCCTTCTGGAAGAGCTCCAGAGCATCCATGTGCTTGGGATAATAAGGGTAATTGTAGTTGACGTACATGGTGGATTTCTCGTGGAATCCTTCGATGAGCATTCCTTCGCGGTCCATATCGGTAAAGCCAAGTGGTCCTACCAATTCTTCCATGCCACGCTCTCTGCCCCACCGGGCTGCGGCATCCAGCAGCATACTGGAAACCTCGAGATTATCGATGAAGTCGAACCATCCGAAGCGCACCTGCTTCTTGTTCCACTGGTCGTTGGCACAATGGTTGATAATGGCGGCAATGCGGCCTACCACCTCGGGATGCTGTAATCGATAGCCAGGAAATATTGCGCTTCGCAGAAATCGAAGGCAGGGTTCTTGCCTTTGCTCAATGTATTCCACTCGTCAAAACGCAAGTAAGGAACGGCATATTTGCTACCTTCATAAAGGTCGTAATAGAACTGTATGAAAGTTCTCAATCCTTTCTTGGTAGTAACGGGTATGATTCTAATATCACTCATTGATCTGATTTTTTCTAAAACTTTTTGCTCTGATTTTTCTTTTTTATAATAATGTATCATCAGAAAAACGGTGCAAAAGTACGAGTTTTTTCCGAGATGGCAAACGAAATCCGTGTTTTTTTTCCTGCCGAGCGTTAAAATCATCGAATATTTCCCCCCTTTCGGAAATAAAGCAGTAACTTTGCAGGCTGAAAGGATTCTAGAAATATGAAGAAATCGAGAGATAATTATACATTCCTGACCCATGCACCGGTGCATCGGGTGATTTTTACGATGGCGATTCCTACCATTATCAGCATGTTATCGACGAGTATGTACAACCTCGCCGACACCTACTTCGTGGGCAGCATCAATACCCAGAGCGTGGCGGCGGTAGGCGTTTCCTTCGCCATGATGGCAGTAATCCAGGCTGTTGGTTTCTTCTATGGTCATGGCTCAGGCAACTATATCTCACGAATGCTGGGAGCCAAGGAGATGGAGAAGGCGAAGAAGATGGCATCCACGGGCTTCGTGCTGAGTTTTCTGACGGGACTTCTCATCGCCATTCTTGGGCAACTTTTCCTTACACCGCTGTGCATTCTCCTGGGTTCCACCCCCACCATCCAGCCCTATATCGAGCGCTATCTCGGCATCATCCTGCTGGGTGCTCCCTTCATGACAACTTCTCTGACACTCAACAACCAGATGCGCTTCCAGGGCAATGCGATGTATGCAATGAAGGGAATCATGTCGGGAGTGCTTCTCAACCTCATCCTTGCCCCGCTGCTCATCCTTTATTTTGCCATGGGCATCACGGGTGCCGCCATCGCCACCCTCACCAGCCAGTGCTTCGGCTGCGCCATGCTCTTCTGGATGACGCATAAGGGAGGAAACATCCGAATCCATCTTCGCAACTTCACGCCATCCTGGGCTTACTTCAAGGAGATTATCTTTGGCGGCACGCCTTCCTTATCAAGACAGGGCTTGGGAAGCATCGCCACACTGGTGCTGAATGTGGCTGCCGGAGCCTACGGAGATGCAGCCATTGCGGGTATGAGTATCGTGACGAGAATCTCGTTCTTCACCTATGCCGTGGTGATTGGATTGGGGCAGGGTTTCCAGCCGCTCTGCGGTTTCTGCTATGGAGCCAAGTTGTACGACCGCGTGAAGGAGGCTTTCTTTTTCTGCATCAAATGCGGCACGGTATTCCTGGCGGTATGTGCCGTCATCGGCTTCATCTTCTCTGAACAGATCATCGAACTTTTCCGTGATGATCCTCATGTCGTAGCCGTGGGTTCCGTAGCCCTGAAGTGGCAGGTAATCAGCTTCCCTCTGGTTGCCACCATTGTGCTGACGAATATGTTGACTCAGACCATCCGCAAGCCTGTACGTGCGAATATCGTGGCAGCAGCACGTAGCGGTTTGTTCTTCATTCCGCTCATTTTCATCCTCCCTCATTTCTTCGGATTACTGGGCGTGGAGATGTGTCAGGCGTGGCAGATATCTGCTCCTTCCTCGTGGCGGTACCGATAGCCTGGAGTGCATTCAGGGATATGAAATTGCAGCAACGCTAAAAAAATCACAAAAAACAAGAACGAATTCTTTGCAGTTCAAGAAATTAATCGTATCTTTGCACTCGAATTTTATTGATACATTAAGAACATGAGTAAAGATACATTAACTCATCAGCTGACAGAGACTATCGACGAGCTTTCAAGCGCCGAATCGCTTAAGGGTCTCTTCCATCAGCATAGAGACGGAAATCCACTTCCTTCGGGCAAGGCGCTCGAAGACATCATCAATCTGTCTCGCTCCATCCTCTTTCCGGGATATTTCGGAAACTCATCCGTGAATATCTCTACCATCAAATACCATATCGGAGTAAGAGTTGAGAAACTCTACGAGATGCTCGCAGAACAGATTCTCGCCGGACTCTGCTTCGCCAACGACTGCGAATCGGAAACCCAGGCAGAACTGCAGCACCAACGTGCCAAGCAGGTGTCATCGCCGCCAAAGCCATCATGGAATTTCCCAAGCTCCGCAAGATTCTCGCCACCGACGTAGAGGCAGCCTACAACGGTGACCCGGCGGCGATGAGCCACGGAGAAATCATCTCGTGCTATCCCGTGATCAAGGCTATCACCAACTATCGTATCGCTCATGTTCTGCACAAGCTCGGCGTGCCACTCATCCCAAGAATGATGACGGAGCTGGCACACTCGGAGACGGGTATCGATATCAATCCGGAGGCTACCATCGGCCACCACTTCACCATCGACCACGGCACGGGTGTGGTTATCGGTGCCACCTGCATCATCGGCAACAACGTGAAGCTCTACCAGGGTGTTACCCTCGGAGCCAAGAGTTTCCCGCTGGATAAGGACGGCAATCCTATCAAGGGAATCCCTCGCCACCCTATCCTGGAAGACGATGTCATCGTATATGCCAACGCCACCATCCTGGGCAGAATCACCATCGGAGAGGGCTGCATCGTGGGCGCCAACGTGTGGGTGACCAAGGACATGAAGCCGAAAACAAAGAAATATAGAAAAGAAAAACAAAGTTTATTAGATATAGAATTCAATAATGGAACAGGAATTTGAACTCATTGCCAAGACCTTTATGGGTCTGGAGCCAGTCTTGGCTGAGGAGCTCACCCAACTGGGTGCTAACAATGTACAAATAGGTCGCCGCATGGTATCTTTCACTGGCGACAAGGAAATGATGTATCGTGCTAACTTCCAGTTACACACAGCCATCCGCATCTTGAAACCAATCAAGCACTTCAAGGCTCGTTCTGCCGAAGAGGTGTACGACGAGGTTCAGAAGATCAAATGGGATGACATCTTAGACGTGAAGAAGACTTTCTCGGTAGATTCAGTAGTCTATTCTGAGGAGTTCCGCAACTCACGCTTCGTGACTTACAAGGTAAAGGATGCCATCGTGGACTGGTTCCGCGAGAAGCAAGGCACACGTCCTAACATCAGCGTGTCTAACCCAGACATCCGCCTCAACATCCATATCGCAGAGGATAACGCTACCCTGAGTCTCGACTCAAGCGGTGAGAGTCTGCACCGCCGCGGCTACCGCCAGGAGCAGGTAGAGGCACCTCTGAACGAGGTTCTCGCTGCAGGTATGATCCTGATGACCGGCTGGAAGGGCGAATGCGACTTCATCGACCCAATGTGCGGTTCGGGAACCATCGCCATCGAGGCTGCCCTCATCGCCCGCAACATCTCTCCAGGTGTATTCCGCAAGGAGTTTGCCTTCGAGAAATGGAACGATTTCGACCAGGATCTCTTCGATATGATCTATAACGACGACTCTCAGGAGCGCGAGTTCGAGCACCACATCTACGGATATGATGTAGATATGAAGGCGGTGAACACTGCCAACCTCAACGTGCGTGCAGCCGGTCTGAGCAAGGATATCACCATCGCCCAGCAGGATTTCAAGGACTTCACACAGCCTGCCGAGAAGAGCATCATCGTGATGAACCCTCCATACGGCGAGCGCATCTCTACCCCTAACCTGCTGAACACCTACAAGATGATCGGCGAGCGATTCAAGCGTGCCTTCGCA
Source organism: Prevotella sp. AM34-19LB (assembly GCF_003468525.1). Taxonomy (NCBI): domain Bacteria; kingdom Pseudomonadati; phylum Bacteroidota; class Bacteroidia; order Bacteroidales; family Prevotellaceae; genus Prevotella; species Prevotella sp. AM34-19LB. Next base: position 26,508 of record NZ_QSIG01000021.1, read on the forward strand.
GGCAACGAGGCTTGGGTACTGAGCTACCGCGAGGAGTGCTTCGAGCAGATTGGTCTGAAGCCATCTATCAAGATTCCGGTATATAACGGAAGTCTGGAGTGCGAATTCCGCAAGTACGTGATGTTCGACGGCAAGATGAAGGAGTTCCGCTCTGAGGGCGGTATCGTGAAGACAGAGCGCGAGAAGAGCGAGATGGCGCAGAAGCACCGTTTCAAGAAGGAACGCGAGTTCAAGAAGCGTGTGAGCGAGGAGACTGAGAACGAGGAGGCAGATATCCGCAGCTTCCAGTTCCACAGCCATCGCCTGGAGGACTTCGAGAAGCGCCGCAATGAGATTCGCCGTGGCGGACGTCCACGTGTGGGTGCCGGAAGACGCGACGATGATGATGACCGCAAGGGCAGCCGCAGCTTCGGAGGCAAGCGCGGAGGCGACCGTAACGACCGTAACAACAAGCGCGGTGGTTTCAAGGGAGACCGCAGAGGCGGCAAGAACTTCGGAGGAAAGCGTGGCAGCAAGCCTAGCTTCGACACCGACTTTGATGACGAGGATTAAGATTTTCTAGCAATGCGGTGAAACGCCGTATTGCTAAGAATCTAGCAATGCGGCGAAACGCTGCGTCGCTAAAGATAAAATCCTAGTTATCAAATAGATAAACCACATAACACCACAAAACGTGGTGTTAAGTGTTACAAAAAAACAAGAAAAAAATCATGAATCTGAAGAATTCAATTTATAAATTATCTTTTGCAGCTATGATTTCCATGATGGCAATGAATGCAACCGAGATACAGGCTCAGGGCGTGGTTCCTGCGCAGAAGGGCGAGAAAGCCTTCACACTGGAAGACCTGAACTTCGGTGGCAACAACTACCGCAACATGGTGGCAAAGAACCGCTGGTGCACCTGGTGGGGAAATGAACTCATCCATCAGGACATTGAGGCATGCTATCTCGTAAACAAGACTACCGGAAAGGAGACAAAACTCTTCGGTATCAACGATATCAACCAGTGGATTGCTCCTACCAAGGACATCAAGGTAAGAGCCCTCTACAACGCTCTGTTCCCTTTTGCAGGCAAGAGCATCGTGATGGTAAGCAACGGCAGCAAGACCTACACCATCGACTTCAAGAAGCATAAGCTGCTGAGCGAGATGGAGTTTGAAGATGGCGAGAACCTCCTCGAAGCTAACGCACAGCAGAATGCATTCGCCTATCTGAAGGGCAGCAACCTCTATGTGCGCACCTTCGATGTAACCAACAATGCCATGACAAGAGAGAAGAAGTCTCACGATTTCCAGATCTCTACAGACGGCAGCCGCTCTATCGTCTATGGTCAGAGTGTTCACCGCGATGAGTTCGGCATCAGCAAGGGTACCTTCTGGAGCCCTAACGGCGAACTGCTCGCCTTCTACCGCATGGACCAGAGCATGGTGACAGATTATCCGCAGGTGGATATCCCGGAGATTGATTACTTCAATCATCCTGAGACAGAAACCTGCTGCGCCAAGCCTGCACCAGACAAGTATCCGATGACAGGCGAGACATCGCACAAGGTAACCGTGGGCGTATTCGACTGCATGACCGGCAAGACCATCTATCTGAAGGCTGGCGATCCTACAGACCGCTACTTCACCAACATCGCATGGAGCCCAGACAGCAAGACCATCTATATGTTTGAGCTGAACCGCGACCAGAATGACTGTCGCCTCACTGCCTACAGCGCAGAGACCGGCGAGAAGACCGGCGAGCTCTATCGCGAGACCGATGAGAAGTATGTAGAGCCTTGTCACCCAATCCAGTTCCTGCCTTGGGACAGCAACAGTTTCATCATGCAGAGCCGCAAGGATGGCTACAACCACCTCTATCTCTGCACCCTGGGCAAGCACGGCAGCCGTATGGCGAGCAACACGGAATCGCTCGAAATCAAGCAGTTGACATCGGGTAAATGGGAAGTGATGGAAGTGCTCGGCTTCAACGCCAAGCGCAAGAGCATCATCATCGCATCCAACGAATGCTCTCCTATCCAGCGAAACATCTTCACCGTAGATACCAAGACCGGCAAGCACACCATGATGGACGATTGCGGCAAGGGCTGGCACAACGCTACCCTGAGCGGGAACGGACAGTTTATCTATGACAACTACTCTACTCCTACCGTGCCTCGCAAGATTGCCATCGTAAACACCGAGAACGGCAAGCGCACCGCTTACTTCACAGCCAAGAACCCTTGGAAGGGCTACAACGTGCCTGAATACAGCTGCGGTTCGATCAAGGCCGACGACGGCGTAACCGACCTCTACTGGAGAATGGTGAAGCCGGTGAACTTCGACCCTAACAAGAAGTATCCTACCATTATATATGTATATGGTGGACCTCACGCCCACAATGTGGATGCCCGCTGGAACTACAGCAGCCGTGGCTGGGAAACCTACATGGCAGAAAAGGGCTATCTGCTCTTCATTCTCGACAACCGTGGCAGCGAGAACCGTGGCAAGGCTTTCGAGCAGGCTACTTTCCGCCAGCTGGGTCAGGTGGAGATGAAGGACCAGATGAAGGGTGTGGAGTATCTGAAGACCCTGCCTTACGTAGATGCCGACAAGATTGGCGTACACGGCTGGAGCTTCGGAGGATTCATGACCATCTCATTGATGACCAACTATCCTGACGTATTCAAGGTAGGAGTAGCCGGCGGTCCGGTTATCGACTGGCACTGGTACGAGGTGATGTATGGCGAGCGCTATATGGATACCCCACAGACCAACCCAGAGGGTTACAAGAAGACATCCCTGCTCTATCAGGCTAAGAACCTGAAGGGTAAGCTGCAGATTATCCAGGGCTTGAACGATGTGACCGTAGTGCCACAGCACTGCCTCACCTTCCTGAAGGCTTGTATCGCAGCAGGTACCCAGCCAGATTTCTTCGTATATCCAGGTGAGCCTCACAACATGAGAGGTCATCAGAGCACTCACCTGCACGAAAGAATCAGCAACTACTTCTTCGACTACCTGAAGTAAAAAGAATAATAATTAATGTATAAGAGACTCAATCCGAAAATAATACGGATGGAAAATATAAGAGAGTCTATCTGAAGTAAAACAAATCTTCGGAACGAAAGATGATAAACAAGATAAGAAAAGTAATTTTATTAATTACCACTATACTCTTTGCCTGCCACCTGCAAGTGGCAGGTAAAGAGCTTTTTGTTTCTAAACAGAGCATCCCCGACTTTAAATTTATCTTCGACAAGCTATCTCAGAACCGCATCATCTACAATCGCTACAACGACAGCATCTTCAGCATCCACAACCACGACGAATGGGTAAGATTCTTTATGGCAAGAAGCCAGAAGAACCATCAGATCTATCATGAGAACGTGAAGCTGCTGAACAGCATTGCAGATTATTTCGAAACCGATATGGCAGATACGACGAAGGAGAGCATTTTGCCGGATGCTGCCTACGACAGTCTGAATGTACATTTCTTCCGTAACTATGCCTATGCCCTGACGGATCCCTTCATCACGAACAGGATTACCGACATTCTGATCAGAAACTTCAAGAACCGGCAAGACCAGAACTACTATTTTCTGAGAGCCATGAGCTGGAAGGGTTCATCCTATTATCAGATATGGAAGCTGAACAGAGACAACGAGACTTTGAAAAAAGCATACGATTGCATCGCATACGTAGCCGACAGTGCACACTGCCATACGCCCGAAGAACTGGGGCTGTACGGCTATGCCCTACAGGATCTGTGCCTATCTGCATGGACACTCCACCATATCCAACCCCTGAAAAAACTGCAGGAAAGATACGAAAAGCTGGAAGAACTGGCTAGAAATCATACGGCAGACCAACTGGAAGTACCCGAAAAGAGAAGGCAGCTATGGATTAACCGAATCAAAAACAGAGACTTGGAGATAGTAAGAGGAATCTATCTCACCAATCCGGAACTGATAGAAAAGAAAGAAGGAGACGCATTGGTAAAACGAGTGATAAGACAATATCCGGATACCGTAGGACTCAGCACCTCTACGAAGCTCAACCTCATCGTCTTGAAGCTAAAAATGGGAGAAATCCGGACAAGAACAGCCTTGAAAGAAGCCGTGGGAATATACGAAACGTTAATCAAACCATTTACACGACAAAAAGTTCTGGGGGAAAGTGCCTTCTATTCGCTGATGTCTCATTATCCCAACCTGGCATTCATCGTAGATACCGCCAGAGTTTCAGCCAATTACAAAAAGAAGTACGTAAAGATGTTCTGTGAAGACATTATCAGGATGTTCAGACATCGCAAAGACCAGCAGAACTCCACACAGTATAATCAGACACTGGAAGATGTGAGCACCTATCCCCGACTCATCAAATACCTGAACGATGAGGAAAGAATAGGATTCGTGATGGAACTGAACGTAGCAACCCAGGTTACCACCTACGCCCACTCTACCCACGTGGCACGACTTGCAGAAACGATGATGAAAGCCATCATCAGGTACCGGCGCGAACTCCTGGTAGGAAAGCTGGGCATCAGCAGCAAATGGCAGGTAAGGCTTCATCAGCGACAGCTCATCCACTTCATCACCCGTGCTGCACTCTGGCACGACGTGGGCAAGAACAGTATCGTAAGCGTGGTGAACAACGACTATCGACAGCTGTGCGATGAGGAGCGCAGCATCATCAGAATGCATCCCCGAATGGGACTGAAATACCTGAAGATATCGCAGGAACTGAAATACTACTACGATACCACGCTGGGACATCATAAATGGTACAACGGCAAGGGAGGCTATCCAAGCGACTTCGACAACACCAAGTCGCCTTACCGCTTCATGATAGACATCATAACCCTGTGCGACTGCATGCAGGCTGCCACCGAGCGAGTAGGCAGAAACTACAAGCAGGAAAAGAGCTTCGAAAAAGTGATGGAAGAACTGAGAGAAGGCGCAGGAACCCGATACAATCCCGACCTGGTGAAGCTGATAGATGACATACCGGAACTCTACAAGGAACTGGAGAGGATTGCCATCTACGGATGGCCGGATATCTATTATGAAATCTATAAGCACTATATGCGATAAAGATTTTAGGCTTTTTGCTTGTATAGTTCGCTGAAATTTAGTAATTTTGCAGCAAATTAGGAATTTGGATGCAAAAAGGAGTAAATATCTATCCTGATTGTAAAAGAAGGAGAAGACCAATATCCTGATTGTAACATGTAATAGAAGAATTATTAAACGTAACTACGATGAAAATATTATTGTTAGGAGGCGGTGGCCGCGAGCACGCCTTAGCTTGGAAAATCGCTCAGAGCGAGAAGTGTGAGAAACTCTTTATCGCTCCTGGCAATGCCGGTACGCAGAATGTCGGCGAGAATGTGAATATCAAGGCTGACGACTTCGAGGCGCTCAAGAACTTCGCTGTCGAGAACGGTGTTGATATGGTGGTAGTAGGTCCGGAAGACCCACTGGTAAAGGGTGTCTATGATGACTTCAAGGCTGACCCTCGCACCCAGAACATCCCTGTGATTGGTCCATCAAAGGCTGGTGCCGTGCTGGAAGGAAGCAAGGACTTCGCCAAGCAGTTTATGAAGCGCCACAACATTCCGACAGCTCAGTATGAGACTTTCGACGGCGAGCACGTAGAAGAAGGCTTGAAGTTCCTGGAGACTCTGAAGGCTCCATACGTATTGAAGGCTGACGGCTTGTGCGCCGGCAAGGGTGTTCTCATCCTCCCTACCCTGGAAGAGGCCAAGAAGGAGTTCAAGGAGATGCTCGGCGGTATGTTCGGCAACGCTTCTGCACGCGTAGTTATCGAGGAATTCCTCAGCGGTATCGAGTGCTCCGTATTCGTATTGACCGATGGCAAGAACTACAAGATTCTGCCTGAGGCTAAGGACTACAAGCGCATCGGCGAGCACGATACCGGTCTGAACACCGGCGGTATGGGTAGCGTTACCCCTGTGCCATTCGCAACCAAGGAGTGGATGCAGAAGGTGGATGAGCGCATCATCCGTCCTACCGTAGAGGGTCTGGCTGAGGAGAACATCGACTACAAGGGCTTCATCTTCTTCGGTCTGATCAATGTAGAGGGCGAGCCTATGGTTATCGAGTACAACTGCCGTATGGGTGACCCAGAGACTGAGAGCGTGATGCTCCGCCTGAAGAGCGACATCGTGGATCTCTTTGAGGGTGTAGCTGCCGGCGATCTTGACAAGCGCAGCATCGAGTTTGATGAGCGTGCTGCAGTCTGCGTGATGCTCGTAAGCGGTGGTTATCCAGAGGCTTACAAGAAGGGTTATCCTATCCAGGGTATCGATGAAGTGGAAGGTTCTGTAGTTTTCCACTCTGGTACAGCCATGAAGGATGGAAAGGTTGTAACCAATGGCGGCCGTGTAATCTGCGTAAGCAGCTACGGCAAGGATAAGGAAGAGGCTCTGAAGAAGAGCTTTGCCGAGGCTCAGAAGATTCAGTTCACAGACAAGTACTTCCGCTCTGATATCGGACAGGATCTTTAATCCATAGGCTCCACACGCCCTGAAAGGGCAGAAGCTCTCAGCCCAGGGCATCGCCCTGGGTTATGATTCAAGGGAGAATGTCGCCCTGTAAGGGCAAAAGCTTCATCATATTTCAAAAAATTAGATGTTAAGAAAGAAAACTTTTCAAAATAAAGTGGCGGCTAGCCGCTACGCTCTACCTGTAACAGCAACCCTTGCCGCCTTGGTATGGGTTGCTGTAGGTTTTTTAGTAGCTAACATTTGGGTGCAGTTCGCCTTCACCATTCTCTCTACCCTGCTGATGGTGGAGCTCAACAACCATAATTCCCTGATGCGAACCTACAGCCGAATGGTGTCCTGCAGTTTCCTGGTGTTCATCACCATGACCTCTCTGCCTACACCCTCCTTCAAGGCAAGCATCGTGACGATGTGCTCCATCGCCTTCTACCTCATCATCTGGAACAGTTACCAGGACAGGCGGGCGGCAGGATGGACCTTCTATGCCTTCTTCTGCGTAGGACTCGCCTCAATGGTGTTCATCCAGGTGGGATATTTCCTGCCCTTCCTGTGGCTGATGATGATGGTATTCACCAATTCCTTCAGCATCAGAAACTTCTTTGCATCTATCATCGGACTCATCATGCCGTACTGGTTCTCAGCGGGTTACTTCGCCTACACCAATAATATCGATGGACTGATCAGTCATTTTGCGGAATTCATCAACTCTCAGGATCTGTTCGATTATTCGCAGGTTACCGACCACGAGGTGGTGAATCTCCTGTTCCTCATCATCCTGAGCACATTGGGCAGCATACACTTCCTGCATACCTCTTATGCAGATAAGATCCGTACCCGAATGATCTACAATTCATTCATTCTGATCAACTATGTGAGTCTTGCCTTCATCATCCTGCAGCCTCAGCATATCAAGGAGTTGAGCAGCATCATGATTGTAAATACGGCACCACTCACCGCTCACTTCATCACCTACACTAAGGGAAAGCTGGCGAACATCGTCTTTATCTCGGCGCTGGTCATCATGGTATTGATATTGCTATACAATATCTTCATTCCGGAAATGGTATTGCTGCAGGCTATTCAGTAAAACAAATAATATTCAATGGGTTACATAATAGACTTTTTAATCAACTGGGGCTATTGGGGCATGCTTGTTTCCGCCTTTCTTGCCGGCAGTTTCTTTCCTTTCAGCAGCGAGGTAGTGATGTCGGGCTTGCAGGCAGCAGGACTGGATCCCATCCCTCTGGTGATATATGGCAGCATAGGAAATGTATTGGGATCGCTGTTCAACTATGGCGTGGGCAGACTGGGCAAAATGGAATGGATAGAGAAATATCTGCACGTGAAGAAGGAAAAACTGGATCAGGCAGAAAGATTCATGGCTGATAGAGGTGCCTGGATGGGCTTCTTCGCCTTCATCCCGATTTTGGGAAGCGCCATCACCATCGTGCTGGGACTGACAAGAGCCAATATCATCATCTCTACCATCAGCATCACCATCGGAAAAGTGCTGAGATATATCCTCTTGGTTTATGGCCTCAGCTTCATCGTATAAACATATAAGCAGATTTATAACATAAGGAGATTTTTCAATATAAGGAGATTATAACATAAGGAGATTTTAAGAATATGAAGAGATTTCTATACCTTATTATATTATGTGTCATTCTTGCCGGATGCAAGGGTACACCTCAGAAACAGGCTGATTCGGGAAAGACTTCCGGAACTGAGAAGCCTGCGGGTACGGTTACAGTTACAGTTACGATTTCCCCCTACAAGTATTTTGTAGATCAAATTGCCAAAGGCAAGGTGGATGTCAACGTGATGGTACCGAATGGAAACAACCCGGAGACTTACGAGCCATACGCCCAGCAGATGATGGAACTTTCGAAGAGTGCCCTCTATCTGAAAGTGGGCAGCATCGGCTTTGAGCAGACCTGGATGAAGAAGCTGCAGGACAACGCTCCAGATATGAAAGTGATAGATACTTCCGTGGGCATCAAGCCTGCCAAGACTCCGGGTGGCAATATCGACCCGCACGTATGGATGAGTTGCAGCAACGCCCGCATCATAGCCAGCAACATCCTCAAGGCGCTCTGCCAACTGGAGCCAAAGAACAAGGCTTTCTTCGAGAAGAACTATCAGTCGCTGCTCAGCATCATCGACAAGAGAGACAGCACCATCAAGGAGAGCTTCAAAAAGGACCCAGATCTGGTTCGCAAGTTTGTGATTTATCACCCTATCCTCACCTACTTTGCCCGTGATTACCAGCTGGAGCAGCTTGCCATAGAGGAAGAAGGCAGGGAGCCTAGTGCCTCCCAGCTGAAGAGCCTCATAGAGAGAGCCAGAAAAGAGAATATCAAGTTCTGCCTGATACAAGCAGAATTTGCCAACCGCAATACCACTACTTTCATCAACGAAAGCCACACCAAGCCAATGAATATCAATCCATTGCAGGGCGACTGGAACAGGGCGATGCAGGAAGCAGCAGCCGCAGTACTGGGCAAAGGAACGGCGGTAGCTGGAAAAAAACAGCACAGATAAACAAAACAATTATTTATTCAATGATTCAAACTAACAATCATCAATTATCGGAAAGACTTTCCGATTTTTATCGCTTCCTTTCAGGAGAAGGAGGCGTGAACACCCATTCGCGCACGAACTATATTTCATGGCTCAAATTTCTTGATGGACAAGGTTACGAACTAGAAAGTTTGCAGTCTTATGATGATATAGACGATTTGTTAGAAAAGGAAAAAGAATTACAACCAAATCGTTCGAAATACAATAAGACAAAAGACCTTGTCAATTTCAAGTCGGCATTACGTAAATTTTTACAGTTTCGCAATTCGGATTTTGCCAAGCAACAAGAAGAGACCATTTTGGAAAAAATAAAGAAAGTGGAGAACGACACCACTCTTTCTGTTACGGAACGAGAGTCTATCGTAAAGTCAAGGATAGGACAAGGAGAATTCCGAGACAAGTTGATTAAATATTGGAATGGATGTTCCATTTCGTCCTTTTCACATTTTGACTTGCTTATCGCCTCCCATATCAAGCCGTGGAAGGACGCAGACAACGAGGAACGGATAGATTTATACAACGGCTTGCTCCTCTTGCCTAATTACGACAAACTATTTGACAGAGGTTATATCTCTTTCGATAAAAATGGAGTCGTTATGTATTCTCGCTATCTAGATGTTGAAGATCGTAAACTCTTGGGAATGGACAACCATGTACATCTCCTCAAATTGGAAGATAAGCACAAGGTGTTCTTGGAATATCATCGTGAAAATTGCCTGATGTTGTAATGTGATTACACCATCAGGCATTTCTCTTGCCTTTTCTCGCATGCATTTTTTAACTTGCCCGCATGCATTTCTTAACCAAATATTAGATGATTTATATTCTTTTTTTTCGTACTTTTGCAGCGCATTTTAATGATGCATAGATAAGAATTATATTATAAATAAATTGCGATTGACAATGAATTAAAAGAAATACGTAACATCCTTGACACGACTGGGTATCAGAATTTGCACTTCAACAGAACCTCCATAGCTGTCAATATCATCGGATGCTCACGCACCTTCTGAGGGCGTGGACATGGGCTGTTATTGATTGGAGTGGCCGTGCAAAGCCTTGATACCAATAATTTCCCCCACGCCCTCATTCGTTTGGAATGGGGGATTTTTCGTTTCTCTCATCATCGCATTCAAAGATTGTGATTATGAGTTTTCTACGTAAAATACAAAGAGAATATACTATTGGTGAGGTTGCCAAACTGATGGGAACCACCCAAAAGATAGTGAGACGCTATGTTGCTTCAGGTGAGTTGAAGACAATAAAAAGCAGCAATGCTTTTCGAATTAGCGAAGATGCACTAAGAACTTTCCGTCAATATATGGTAGAGGGAGGCAATGTAAAACGCTTAGAAAAGATTACCACACCCTCCAAGTCTCCCAAGAACAACAGAAAGAATAAAGATAAGGTTAATTGGGCAGACATTACCCCATACTGGTATAGAACGAGCAAGTCGAAAATGACCTTCGTTGATTTGTTTTGTGGTGCTGGTGGTCTTAGCAAGGGACTTGAAATGGCTGGTCTAAAAGGTATTTGTGGTCTCGACAGTTTTCACGAAGCTTGTATGACATACAGACATAATTTCAATCATCCGGTAATAAACGGAGATATAAAAGATGCAGAAACCAAGAAAACATTTTATGAGACTGTAAGAAAGCAATTGGGTGGAAGCCAGTTAAATATTGTGGCTGGAGGTTTTCCTTGCCAGGGCTTTTCTATGTCCGGAAACCGCATCATAGATGATCCTCGCAATTCGCTTTACAAAGAACTGATAGAGATTGTTGTAGAATTACAACCCGATTTTGTAATCTGCGAGAATGTCAAGGGGCTTAGAACGATACAAAAAGGACTTGTGGAAAAGAAGATTGTAGCCGACTTTAAGGCTATAGGCTATGAGGTAAACGTAGCCACACTTTGTGCTGCTGATTATTATACTCCACAAAAACGAGAGCGTGTTATCTTTATCGGAAACAGAATCGGAGCTAAGAATTTCCATCCACAGCCCATCCTCTCCCCTAAAGATTATGTAACAACAGGGCAAGCAATAGGCGATCTTATAAATCACCCTATAGACCCAGCCTTCAATCATGTACCTACAGTGCATCGCATAGACATGATTCAACGGATTATGACTACCCGAGAAGGAGAAAGCTTATATAAAGGATATGGCGATGCTTGGAAAAAATGCCCATGGAACGCTCCCTCTTGTACCGTTAAGGAGAATCATGGCGGCGTGAACCTTCATCCTAAGCTTCCTCGTGTGCTGACAGCAAGAGAAATGGCTCGGCTTCAGTCGTTCCCTGATGATTTTATCTTTGAAGGGAAGAAGAGCAAGCAACTTATCCAAATTGGAAATGCAGTTCCTCCACTATTAGGGAAAGCCATAGGATTGGCTATTCGTCTTTCTTTCCTTGATTTAAAAAGGAATAGCGAGTAATAAAATGCTTTTTTCTAACTAAATGCATTTTTTCATTTCCTAATTTGTGAGATTCGATTTTTTTATTTATCTTTGCAAACTCTATGGGTATGTTGTTCCTAAAAAGATAAAGTATGTTGGTTCCGAATCAAGAGCGAGCGAGGTGGAGCAAAGCAATAAGTTTTCGTTCACAAAACTGAAAATAGAACAATGGAATGAGAGTAACACCGTAAAGTATGACGGACTTACCATTGGAGAATTTCAAGTTCATAACCATCGTTCTTGCTTTAAGTTTCGGTTCCAAATGGCAAATCTATTGATGTTGTTAGAAAAATAAAAAAGAAAATGATGACTCCAATCATAAAAATCGAGCACTTATCTGCCGGATATGACGGAAAGCAGGTGCTCAGCGACGTAAATCTCACAGTATATCAAGACGATTATCTTGGCATCATCGGACCAAACGGTGGTGGCAAGACTACTCTCATGCGCCTCATTCTGGGACTGATGAAGCCTACGGAAGGAACCATCAGATACTTCCGAAAAGTGAAAGATGAGAGCGGGGAAACGGTTCTTGATGAAAACGGCGAAACAAAAGTTGAAGAAACAAAGGAGATTTCGATGGGCTATCTCCCACAATACAACCAGCTCGACAAGCAGTTTCCTATCTCTGTATATGAAGTTGTACTTGCCGGACTCAGCAAGACCAAAGGTATCTTTTCGCGATACACCCAGGCGCAGCACCAGCAGGTGCTCGATACCCTGGAGCGCATGCAGCTGACGGAATTCAAAGACCGACACATCGCTGCCCTCAGCGGCGGTCAGCTTCAGCGAGTGCTCCTCGCACGTGCCATCGTATCCAAGCCAGATGTCGTGATTCTCGATGAGCCTAACACCTACATCGACCGCCGATTCCAAAAGCAGATGTACGAGATGCTGGAGCAGATCAACAAGGAGTGCGCCATCATCATCGTCAGTCACGATGTAGCCGAAGTGCTCAACAACGTGAAGCATATCGCCTGCGTAAACCAGCACCTGCATTATCACGATACGGCAGATATGCCAAGAGAAAAGCTGGAAGAGCATTTTCTGAATGTATAAATACATACCGCAATTACATTTTACCCCCTTTATATACGTCCCGACGCAGGAATTCCTACGTCGGGACGTAATATTTCATACGTGGCGACGTAATAAATATCCCATCCTAATGCTTATTTTTCTACAACATCCTTCATTTTAATTTAATATAACCTAAAAAAGAGAAGCAATCCTACGCTATCTCTTTACTTTTTAGTATCTTTGCAACGTTTTATACACATTATATAATAGGAAACATAGAAATATAATACATTAAAGTTTAAACAATAATGAAACAGTACAGATTAGTGGACAATATCTTCGGATGGGTCGCATTCATCATTGCGGCATTCGTATATTGCTCCACAATTGAACCGACAGCCAGCTTCTGGGACTGTCCTGAGTTTATTACAACTGCCTACAAGCAGGAGATCGGTCACCCACCTGGGGCACCATTCTTCATGCTCTTGGGCAATTTCTTCACACATTTCGCCAGTGATACCACGCAGGTAGCCAAGATGGTGAATACGATGAGCGCACTTCTCAGTGCCGTCTGCATCATGTTCCTCTTCTGGACCATCACCCATCTGGCACGCAAGCTCATCATCGGCGACTGGAAGGAGATGACCACCAGCAAGCTGATTGCCATCGAGGCATCAGGTATGGTGGGCGCACTCATCTACACCTTCAGCGATACCTTCTGGTTCTCTGCTGTAGAGGGTGAGGTTTACGCCTTCTCTTCAGCCTTTACCGCTGTGGTATTCTGGCTGATCCTGAAGTGGGAAGACCATGCCGACGAACCTCATAGCGACCGATGGCTCGTGCTCATCGCCTATATGACCGGTCTGAGTATCGGTGTGCACCTGCTCAACCTGCTCTGCATCCCAGCCATCGTGCTGGTATATTACTACAAGAAGGTACCTCATGCCAACCTGAAGGGTTCGCTCATGGCGCTCTTCCTTTCATTCCTGGTGGTAGTAGCCGTACTTTATGGTGTGGTTCCAGGCATCATCACCGTAGGCGGATGGTTTGAGCTGTTCTTCGTCAACACACTCGGTTGCCCATTCAATACCGGTGAAATCGTATATATCATCTGCCTCGTAGCCTCTGTTATCTGGGGTATCTACGAGACCTACAATGCATCAGAGAAGAACGAGAAGAAGCAGAACATCGCCTTCGTTCTCGGTTTCGGCATGCTCGGCATCCCATTCTTCGGATATGGATGGAGCGCAGTCATCACCGGCATCATCATCCTGGCTATCCTCTGGTTTGTACTCAACTACAAGCGCAAGAAGGAAGTAGTAACCGACGTTGACCAGGCTACAGGCATCGAGAAAAAGAAGATGCAGCTGCTGCCTCTCATCTCTGCACGCATCAAGAACACGGCACTGCTCTGCATGCTGATGCTGATGATCGGTTACTCAAGCTATGCGCTCATCGTAATCCGTTCATCTGCCAACCCTCCTATGGACCAGAACTCTCCTGAGGATATCTTCACCCTGGGCAGTTATCTGAGCCGCGACCAGTATGGCGATACTCCATTGCTCTATGGTCAGGCTTACACTTCTCAGGTGGCTCTCGAAGCTGACGGCAACATGTGCAAGCCTGTGACGAAGGAAGGTGCACCTGTTTATCAGCGCAAGGAGAAGGCTTCTGCCGATGAGAAGGACTCTTACTTCGTAGTAAGCCATAAGAACAAGTATGTATATGCACAGAATATGCTCTTCCCACGTATGCACAGTTCTGCTCATGTCCAGGCATACGAAGACTGGATGGGTGGCGTAGAGGGTAACCAGGTGCCTTACGACCGTTGTGGCGAGAACATGATGGTGAAGGTTCCTACACAGATGGAGAATATCCGTTTCTTCCTCTCCTATCAGTGCAACTTCATGTACTGGCGCTACTTCATGTGGAACTTTGCCGGACGACAGAACGATATCCAGGGCAACGGTGAGCCTGAGCATGGTAACTGGATTACCGGTTTCTCATTCATCGACGATGCTCTCTATGGCGACCAGAGCAAAATGCCAGACGACCTGAAGGCAAACAAGGGACACAACGTGTTCTACTGCATGCCGCTGATTCTCGGTCTCATCGGTCTCTTCTGGCAGGCTTGGTACACCCGCAAGCGCAAGGTCATCAAGAACGGCGTGGAGACAGAGGAGATTCTCCCTGTAGGTATCCAGCAGTTCTGGGTGGTATTCTTCCTGTTCTTCATGACAGGTCTTGCCATCGTGCTCTATCTGAACCAGACTCCTATGCAGCCACGTGAGCGTGACTATGCCTACGCCGGTTCATTCTATGCATACGCTATCTGGTGCGGTCTTGGCGTTCGCGCCATCATCGACCTTCTGAAGGAGAAGATGAAGCTCAGCGGTACTGCCGTAACAGCTATCGTGGCTGTGGTAACCCTGCTCGTTCCTATCCAGATGGCATCACAGACCTGGGATGACCACGACCGTTCAGGACGTTACACCTGCCGCGACTTCGGCCAGAACTATCTGATGTCGCTCCAGGAGAAGGGCAACCCTATCATCTTCACCAATGGTGATAACGATACCTTCCCACTCTGGTACAACCAGGAGGTAGAAGGCGTAGGTACAGATGCCCGCGTATGTAACCTGAGCTATCTGCAGACCGACTGGTATATCGACCAGATGATGCGTCCTGCATACAACTCACCATCCGTGCCAATCACCTGGCCTCGTCTCGACTTCTGTTCGGGTACCAACGAGTATGTTTCTGTCCAGCCAGAGGCTAAGCAGCAGATTCTCGACTTCTACAAGCAGGACCCAGTGAATGCCAAGAAGCAGTTTGGTGATGAGCCTTTCGAGCTCAAGAACATCCTGAAGTACTGGGTACGCAGCAAGAACTCAGACATGCACTTCATCCCAACAGACACCGTCTATGTAACAATCGACAAGGAGGCTGTGAAGAAGAGCGGCATGATGATGGCTTCTGATACCATCCCAGACAAGATGGTGATTTCACTCGCAGGCAAGAACGCTCTCTACAAGGGCGACCTGATGATGCTCGAAATGCTGTCACAGTGCAACTGGACACGTCCTATCTACGTGGCTCTTACCGTGGGACAGGAGAACTACATGAACCTTGGCGACAACTTCGTACAGGAGGGTCTTGCCAACCGTATCACTCCATTCACCACCAACAAGCCAGGTGCGAAGAACTTCGATGCAGAGAAGACCTATCACAACATCATGACCCGATTCAAGTTCGGTAACCTGAAGCAGAAGGGACTCTATATCGACGAGACTACCATGCGTATGTGCTATACCCACCGTCGCCTGCTCGCCCAGACAGCCCTCCAACTCATCGCCGACGGCAAGAACCAGAAGGCTATCAACATCCTGAAGAAGGCTGATGTGGAGATTCCTGCATACAATGTCACCCTCGATTACATGAGCGGTGGACTGGATATGGCTCGCGGCTGGCTGCTCACCGGTCAGAAGGCAAAGGGTAAGGAATATGTAGAGGCTATCTGGAAGAATGCTCACCAGTATCTCAACTATTACCTCTCATTGTCCAACGACCGCTTCCTGCAGAGCCAGAACGACTGCATCCGTCAGATTATGATTATGCAGAGCATCTGCGATGTGGCAGGTATGGTAAGCCCTCAGTTGCAGAAGAGTTATGAGAAGCAACTCAATGCTCTCTATACACTCTATCGCGGCAGAGGCGGCAGCATGCCACAGGGCAATCAGTAAAATAAAGAATATCAAGGAAGACCTGGCGTTTTTGCTAGGTCTCCCTTTTTGTATCATCCCCTAATCAAGTTATTCCTATGTTCATAGAGCAACCAGCCAAATGGCTCAGATGGTTATATCCGAAGGCAATATGGAGAATGGACAAGAACGACCATTCGGTGTATCTCACATTCGATGATGGTCCGATTCCCGAATCCACCCCATTCATCCTGGAAACCTTGAGAAAGTACAACATCAAGGCTACCTTCTTCATGGTGGGCGAAAACGTATTGCGCAACCACGATCTCTACAACCAGATTGTAGCAGAGGGGCATCAGATAGGTAACCATACCTTCAATCATATCGGTGCCTTCAAGCATCGTGTCATCTCCTACGTGCTCAACACCAACAAGGCGAATGACATCATCCATGCCCATCTCTTCCGTCCACCTCACGGCTGGATGCGACAGAGCGAGTACTGGTGGCTGCACCGCACCTACAAGGTAATCATGTGGGATGTGGTGACCCGAGATTACTCCAAGTGGATGACGGCAGAAGATGTGGTGAACAATGTGAAGAAGTATGCCCGCAACGGCAGCATCATCACCTTCCACGACTCGCTGAAAAGCATCGACAAGCTGAAGACGGCGCTCCCGCAATCCATAGAATGGCTGATGGAACAGGGATATGAATTTAAGATTTTTGATTAAATCATCTTTGATTAAAACATTTTGATTAAATCATTTTTGATAAAACATTCAAAAGACAATGAGCAAGAGAATCAATAGTTATCAGGCTGTAGCCTCTTTCGTAAGAGGATTCTTCGAGGCATACGCACGCGGCATCATGGATGCTGCGGTTGGCGGCGATGACTTCCAGAAGAAGAACGACCCCAAAGAGGTGAAGCAGATGATGCTGGAACACTATGGAGAAGTGAACCAGTACTTCTTCGACATCATGTTCTCTACCCTCGTACGACTCAACTACAAGAGTGCGGAAGAGGCTAACGAGCGCATGCAGAAGAATTTTGAGAGCATGAAGAAGACCGATCCTACCTTCGAGCCTACCATGCTCGACTATCTGCGCATCGCCTGCAAATCAAACCAGCTGTACAAGGCAATGGAAGCTGAATACAAGCGCAACTTCACCTGGCTCCTGCAGGGTAAGTTTACAAGCATAGAGGAGCACGTACGAGATTATACCCACGGTGTACTCATCAGCCTTGCCGATGAACCGATGGCTATCCATCTGCTGGTGCGCATCATCGTGAAGGCATACGCTGCCGGACTGAAATGTGGCAGCAAGGAAGGCACCCAGCAGCAGCTACACATGCCTACCCTGCACGGTATGCTGCTGAACAATGTGAACATCCTTCTGAACGAGGCTCCGCTGAAGGGCGATTCTGAAGATCCTGTCGCTCTCTTCAAGGAGGCGTGCAAGAACCAGGAGGAAAACATCAATGTACTGTTCAATACATTGAATGATGCCATGAAGGAGCTGGCTGAGCAATAAGTTTTCCATCATATCAAACCGGAACTTTTATAAACGAGAACGACTTCCAACGCTTATAAGCATTGCTGCCTATAATCGTTGGAAGTCGTTTCTTATATATGATACAGTATCTTATATATAATACAGTATCTTACTGCATATCATAAACTACCTGCATGAGCTTCTTTCCAAGCTCATCAGCCTGCTCCATAGTAGAAGCCTCACTATATACGCGGATGATTGGCTCGGTGTTACTCTTGCGAAGGTGAACCCACTTGTCAGGGAAGTCGAGCTTCACACCATCGATATCAGTAACAGTTACATCCTTCTCCTTGCCATACAGCTCCTTCACCTTGACGAGGATAGCATCTACATCGGTAGAAGCGGTCAGGTCGATGCGGTTCTTGGCGATGAAGTAGTTAGGGAAGCTGGCACGAAGCTCGCTTACCTTGCAACCCTTATGAGCCAGACTGCTCAGGAAGAGTGCGATACCAACGAGGGCATCACGGCCATAGTGGCTCTCTGGATAGATAACTCCACCATTGCCTTCGCCACCAATCACTGCGTGAACATCCTTCATCTTGGTAGTTACATTCACCTCGCCTACGGCAGAAGCACAATATGAACCACCATGCTTCTCGGTTACATCGCGGAGAGCACGGTAGATGAAAGGTTGCTGACAGTATTACCAGGAGTCTTGCTCAATACATAGTCGGCTACACTCACCAGAGTATATTCCTCGCCAAACATCTTACCATCCTCGCAGATGAAAGCCAAACGGTCAACATCCGGGTCAACAACGATACCCATATCGTAGCCACCCTTCTTCAACTCATCCATGATACCACCAAGGTTCTTCTCCAATGGCTCTGGATTGTGAGCAAAATCACCGGTAGGCTCAGCATTCAGGAATGTATATTCTACGCCGAGAGCATCGAGCAACTCTGGGAGAATAACACCACCTACAGAGTTGATGGCATCCACACAAACCTTGAAATGAGCGTTCTTGATAGCCTCAACATCCACGAGCTTCAATGCTAGCACTGAATCGATATGGCGCTTGTTGAATGTATCATCTTCTGTATATTTACCGAGAGCATCTACATCAGCATACTCGAAGTCTTCCTTCTCTGCAATGCTCAATACCTCGCTACCATTGGCAGCAGTCAGGAACTCACCCTTCTCGTTGAGAAGCTTGAGAGCATTCCACTGGCGTGGGTTATGAGAAGCTGTGATGATGATACCACCGGCAGCACCACTCATGGTTACAGCCAACTCTGTAGTAGGAGTAGTAGCCAAACCGATGTTCAATACATCGTAACCCATACCCATCAAAGTTCCACAAACTACATTCTTTACCATCTCGCCTGAGATACGTGCATCACGACCAACCACGATGGTGTTGCTCTTAGAAGCACCGCTACGACGGATGAATGTAGCGTAAGCAGATGTAAACTTGACGATGTCGAGCGGATTCAAAGTATCGCCCGCTGGACCGCCGATTGTTCCACGGATACCAGAAATAGACTTAATCAGTGTCATAATAATATCTTTTAAAAAATGAAATTATCTTATCTGCCTCTCTGTAAGGTTAAATCATAGAGGCAGGCATATACGCTTCCTGATGCCGATGTAGTACCATAGGTATGAGGAACTACCAGACGAACGTGAGCTATTCTCTCGCCCTCGGCATTACCACGACCAATCTTTACCCAACTGAAAGGAACCAGCCAGCCACTAGGTACTGTTCCGCTATAACCGCCGGAGTAGTTTTTGTTGTAAGTGGCTACCATCAAGCTGCTATTCACATCAAAAGTACCGGTGAAAGTGCCGGAATTATTGGTCACGGTCATCTTATCAGTATAGAAAGAGTACTGCTTCAGATTATTGCTCAACTGCAAAGATTTGAGACTCATCTCTGCTGCGGTATTCAGATTGTATTCTGAGAAACGAACGAGCACATCAGTAGTCTCGCCCATCTTGATATAGTCGCCACAGCCCATTTCCAATACCTGCATATAGATACCGTTACTATTGAAGAGCACATACTCGTTGTTGTTCTTGGAAGTATCAGTAAGAACCACGCTGTTGTCCTTCTGCTTCTTCTCCCAACGACTCTTGAATTCCTCTTCTGAAATGACCTTAACGTTTTCATGACGCAAGAAAGAACTGATAGAGTCCAACTCGCGGTCACGCAAATCCTTATATGTCTCAGTATCGTTACATGCAGCAAACGAGAAAAGTGCTGCTATAGCCATGATGGCAAACAAAAATTTCTTCATTCCTTTTACTAAATTCTAATTTATTGGGCAAAGGTACAAAAAAGAAAAGACAACACCGAGAAGTATAGGATGATTTTATTATTATTTATCACTTATTATCATCCTAATGCCTCTTTCGGGGTTGTTTTTCCTTATTTTTCTGTTTTTTCAGGCGCAAAGTGCTCCTTATCTCAGCAAATCGGCAAAGGCAAGAATTGCCTTCTGGGCAATTTTCTCTGCCTCCTCGATACTGCAAAGCAGCTTACCACCTGATGCGTTGCGATGACCGCCACCATTGAAGAACTGCTCCGCCATCTTATTGCATGGGAAATCATCCACAGAACGGAGACTCACCAATATGCGGTTGTCGATATCGGTATCCTCTCGGAGCGAGATGGAGAGCTTGTGACCTCTGATGGTAAGAGGCACGTTCACCAATCCTTCCAGATCGCCCTTGATGAAATCATACTCCTTCATCTCCTTGCGGGTTACGGTATAGTAACTGGCATGGAGCGACTCGATGACCTGCAGCTTCTCGTTCATCAGATGACCACGGAAGCGGACTGCAGAAACACGGGCGTTGTTGAAGACGCTGCGATAAATCTTATCCTTGTCGATACCCTTGGTAAGCAGCTGGCAGATGATGTAGTAGATGTCCGGATTGGTAGAGTTATAGGTGAATCCACCCGTATCGGTCATCATACCGCAATAAACGCAGGTAGCCCAAGTCTTATCCAACTCAGGGAAACCACCCAACTGCCATATCACACGGAACACCAGTTCGCTGGCGCTGCTGGCATGAGGCTGCGAAATCATCAGCTTAGCCTCCAGGTTAGGAGCCAGATGATGGTCGATGACAACACGCTGGGCCTTGCAGCCAGCAAGCACATGATCCATCTCATCCAGTCGGCCTGTGCTGCCGAAATCCACGCAGCATACCAGATCAGCCTCATCAAAAGCCTGCTGTACCTTCTCAGGCTGCTTGTCGTATCTCACGATATCATCACAACCAGGCAACCAGGAAAGGGCATCCGGTATCATATCAGGCACACAGATGACTGGTTTCTTACCAAGAGAGCGCAAAAAATAAGCCCATCCCAAAGATGAGCCAATAGCATCGCCATCCGGCGACTTGTGGGCACAGATGACAATATGCTGAGAAGCCGCTATCGTCTCTCGAAGAATAGCGGCTTCCTTTTCGTTTAAAATATCTAATTGAATATCCATCTAATAGAATTAGAAGAGCTTGTTAGGATATACACCCTCGTCGATGAGACTCTGGATTCTATCTACTACACTCTGACGGTCGGCTGCATAAGTTACACCAAACCACTTGCTGGTGGTATCGAGTACCTTGACGGTAGATGTACCCTCGTTGATGAGCTTGTTGACCATCAATGGGATAAAGAACTCAGCCTTCTTGTTCTCCATGTTCTTAGGATCGCTCAGGAACTCCTTGAAATAAGCCTCGCTGTGAGCGAAGTAATCTGGAGTAAAGCCCCATACGTTCATAGATACAGGAGTGTTGTCGCCTACAGCAACCCACTTGCCTTCCTCGTCCTTGTAAGATACCTCACCGTTGATACGCATGATTTCGGTGCGCTCTACACAAGTTGTCAGGTTCTCGTTCTCGTCCTTAGAGCAGATACCACGAGCTACTGTACCGTTCTCGCTCAAGGTGTTGCCTACGCGGAAACCTACCATAGCATACTTGTTGGTGCTACCCTCTGGAAGCTCAGAGAGGAACTTGCCGATAACCATGAAGCAGTCACGGTTGTAGAAGTCGTCGCAGTTGATTACGCAGAAAGGCTCCTTGATAACGTCCTTTGCCATCAACACTGCGTGGTTGGTACCCCATGGCTTCTCGCGACCCTCAGGTACGCTGAATCCTTCTGGGAGTGCATCCAAAGACTGGAAACAAAGCTCTGCTGGGATATGGCCCTCATACTTAGAGAGGATTTTCTCGCGGAACTGATCCTCGAAATCCTTGCGGATAACGAAAACGATCTTACCAAAACCAGCCTGAATAGCATCGTAGATACTGTAGTCCATAATAGTCTCACCATTAGGGCCCAGACCATCGAGCTGTTTCAAACCACCATAACGGCTACCCATACCAGCAGCCAAAAGCAATAATGTAGGTTTCATAATCTATATTTTTATTTAATAGTTGATATTTACTTTTAATCACCTGCAAAAGTAATAAAAAAAATGCACCTAGCGGCATCTTTTCCTATCTTTTTTTTGATTTACATCAATATTTGAGTGATTTATGGAGCTTCACCCCAAAAAACCGGTGCTAGAACGGATATCCCACAGCCAAATGCAGGCTCTGGTTCTTCTTGAAGCTTGGAATGTTGTAGAATCCGCTCTTACCCGTATCGTATGGCAGATGCAAACCGACTCCCCAATCCACTCGAACCACAAACATTCCCATATCATAGCGGATACCCACTCCGGTGCCTACAGCCAGCTGCTTGTAGAACTTATCAAACTTGAAGGTCTCGAAAGAGGAAAAGTCTGCATCCTTCATCCAGACATTACCGGCATCCAGGAACAGGGCACCATAAAGATCACCCCAGATCTTAGGACGGTATTCCAGATTCGCCTGGAACTTGATATCTCCCGTACGAAGGATATTGGCATACTTGTTACTCAGGGCACTGTAGTCTTGCTCGCCTGGTCCGACACCTCGCACACTGAAGGCACGGATACTGTTGGCTCCACCTACATAGAACATCTCCGTATAGGGTGCCTGAGTCGAGTTGCCGTAACTCCAGATCATTCCGGCATTCAGATGTCCCACCAGGGTGGATGTTTCATTCAGTTTCCAGTACTTCACGAAATCTGTTTCCAGCTTGAAGAACTGAGAATACTCGTTCTTGAACATCGTCTTACCCTTGTCGTTCCATTTTCTGCCGCCCAGGAGATAGCCCAGCGACAGAATGTTGCCGGCTTCGCTCACCGTAGTTGACCATACGATAGGACTGCGGTATTTCTGCGCACTGCGATAGGTGTAGGTATAGCTCATCTTCGGAATGAAACGGTCGGCCATCGAAGTTGCCACATACACATTGTTATTCATGATGCTGTCGAACTTCGGAGAAGTATAGTTCATATACTCATACGAAAGAATCAGCGGACTGAACGAATGGCGATGCTGATAAGAGGTAGCCCAATCATAAGTCAACTCTCCTCCTGCCACATGACGGCGGAAATAGCCGGCACGGTTCAGGATGTTCATGGATGCCTTGATGGTGGTATTCGGCGTACCGTAGTAACGGCGAGGGATATGACCTCTGCGGAATCTGCGCTCATTCTGTGCCATCGTGCGGAAAGCATTCCAAGGGGTGATGATGCTTGGGAACGACAGCGTGACATCTGATCCGAACTCATAGGAATTGATCTTGCTGGAACTCCCCCCCTGCCCCGTGATGGTCTGCCACTCATGAGAACCATGGATGTTGATATCCAGCTTCTCGCCACCCCGGAAGGCATTGCGCTTGGTTAAACCCACCACCAGCTCTGGACCTACCCTTCCGGTAGTCTTGCCCTTGGCGTTGGCTTCTACATAGAAATCGTAGGATTTGTCGAATACCAGATCGATGTTGGCATCCAGTGTATCGCAATATTGCACATTTCCCAGGCTATCCAAAACCTGAGTGCTTCTAGGCACAAACTGCAGGTTGGTATAACTGAAGAGTCCCATCGACTGCAATCCTGCCTTTGCCGTATTTTCATCATCCACCATATAAAGCTTTCGTGGTCGGAGCTTCAACTCCCTGAGCACTACTCCGGCACGAATCGGCATCTTCTTGCCTGCATATCTGAAACTCAGATAACGGCGCACAAAGCTATCGGTCATCTCCTCCATGAACTGCTTCTTGAAGTTGATGTTGATATTGCCGATATACCACTGTCGGGTTGCTTCCGGCTCAATGCTGTCCACCATCGACAGACGGAGGTTCACCTTGCCGGGCGTATTCACGGTATCTGCAAGATAAGAAGCATAGCCATTCTGATAGAAGTAATAGCCATGGTTGCGGAAAAGACGGGTGAGTCGCTGACGCTCCTGCTCCAGATTGGAGACATTGAACGGGCTTCCCTTTCTGATAACTGCCTGCGACATCGTAGAATCGATGAGCTGCTTGCCATGCTCCGGGAAGTTGAGATAAGCCACGGAATCCAATCTCCACAAATGTCCCATATTCACTTTATATGCCACCTTGGCTTCCTTCGGATTGCTCTGGGTGAGCACTTCGTAATCTACCTTGCCATTGAAATAGCCCAACTTGTCGAGCTGATGCTCAGCTACCTGTGCTCTCAACTTCGGATTCACATTCTCCATCAACTTAGGCTTCGACCCGAATACCTTGGTAATCCATCTGGAAAGAGCATCATCCGACGGAGAAAAGGCATTCCATATCCACAGACGGACAGGAAAAGGAGTACGGAAATAGCTGCTTCCCATAAAAGCTCCCGTAGGGGCTGATGCAAGGGCAAACTCCATCTCTTCCTTCACCGAGTCGGCATAGGTATTCGCCTCGTAGTTGGAGTATTCTATAGGCTTCAAACCGGTAAACAGCTGCTCGTTTTCCTTCAGGGCACTCGTAGAAGAGCACCCTGTAAACAGGAAGCTGAACAGCATCACCGCTGCCGCTATATATATAATAAGGTGAAGTCGATTCTTCTTTCTCATATTCACTAGCTTATTTTTCGTTGTTTCTAATAACAGATCCTTGCGGGTTCGCAGCATCACTGAATCCTTGCGGGTTCGCAGCATCGGAGAATCTGCAGGCACCTGCTGCTTCTCTGTCTTCCATCTGAAGATATCCGAGAACTTGGAGAGTTTTCTGCGCCAGGTGAAACCGCCGCCATACTCCCCAATCTGACCATCCAGCCAATCGTAGGTATTGGCATTATAGAAGGCTCTGACATACATGCTGGCTCCTTCGTTGAGACGATACTGAACCTCCACATTGTTGAAGAAAGACTCATTCTTGTTGGCATTCTCCAGTTCTGCACCGGTTGAAACCTGTCCTCCCACTGAGAAACTCAGGCGATTATTGAAGAATCGCTTGGCAAACTTGAAGTTGTAGTCGGTATGCGTTCCGCCAGAGGCATTGGTCTGGTTATCCACCGACATACCCACATCAAGTCCGATGCTTCGCATGGCTGTACCTGCAATGTTGTTGATCTCGGAGTTGAGGAATGAAGTCAGGGCAGTATTCATCGAGAACGAACTGGTGGTTCCACTCGCCAGATACATACCCGAAGCCAGCATCGTGATGGCTATCTTGCCACGCTCCTCTACACTCATCGAATTCAACTCATCCTGGATGGTCTGGTCGTTGGATGCCGAGATGATAAACTGGATACCCGGTTTCTCCAGAGTCTGACTCAGTTTCACGCCACAGATGAAATCAACCGAGCGTCCACTACCCTCACCCTCGTTGACGGTGGTCTTGATATCCTCCGTTGCCGTAATGTTCAGGGTAGGATTAAACGGATCACCCGTAAACTGGATATAGCTTCCATCCTGGATATCAAAGGTCTTCAATGGAATGATAGGCAGAGAATACTTCATCTCACCATCATTCAGGGTATATCGACCCGTCACTCGGATACCGTCAGCCGTATTGTAACGCATCTGCAAATTGCCTCCTCCCATCAGATCCACATAATTGGTCTTATCGGCATTCAAGGCACAGAGAATACGCGCCGACTCATCGATTGACATACTCAGCAACATATCGAAACCATCCAGCGTAGGCTTCTGAACCACAACCTCCTTGCCACTCTTGAAATTGGTAAACTTCACCAGTTCCTCCAGCTGGTTATCGGTAGTGAGTTCCGACTCACGCAAGATATAGGTCATATTGGTCTTGCCCAGTACATCCAGCTTACCCATCATCTTCAGATTAGACAATGAGCCCTGCATGCTTCCGAAGAAGTTGACATACGCCTTGCCGAATGCCTCTGAGCGGGCATTCTCCTCTGCATCAATCAGCAGGAAGTCCTGCGCTCTCATCCGGATATTCAGCTTCATATTCTCCACATCCGTGAAGTCGAGGGCACCCTGGATATTGAGCGGACTCTCGTTGTTGGCATACATCATGAAGTTCTCGAAGAGCAGCTTACTGTCGGTAATGCGCACAGGATCGTTGGCAAATCGCATGGAAATACCGTATGGCACACTTACCAGATAAGCTGAATCGAGATATACCTCACCATCGATATCAAGATTGCTCAAGGCACCCTTCATCTTCAGGGCACCTTCGCCATATCCCTTCAAACCGATGAGCTGATCAGGTACAAAACCATTGATAAAGTGCAAAGGAAGCTTCTCTAATCCTACCTCTGCATCCAGATCGCCGGCACCTTCCGACTTATAAGTACCCGTAACGGTAGCCACCTCATCACCCTCATAGGTAAGGATGGCATCTACATAGTGAGAGCCGTCACTCTTTGGCATATAGGTAAACTCCGAGCTACATTGCCCATCGGACATTTCCCGTAAGTCATGTTATCTATCTTCAGATTAGAAGAAACAGAGAGTTCTTCCTTGGTCTGGATAAAGTGGAAGTCACCATTCATGATACCCGTAATATCCGGCATATATGGAATCACACTCAGCACCTTGTCTAGGTTGAACCTGCTCATGCTGACAGTGATATCCTGCAGGGCATCCTTGTTTTCATCGTTGGAATAGACACGCATACCCATATTGCCCGCTGCAGCCTTCAGTACCAGATCGGCAGATACACGGCCGTCATCACTCAACATCACATAGTTGGAATCATTGGCTACGAACTCCTTATAACCCAATATCGGATGGGTATCTATCAGGGAAACTTTCACACCATTAGGCTGCAACATGGCAGCGAGTCCCACATCCACACCCAACTTATTGGATGCATCATAGAGGCGAGCCTTGACATTGGAACCATGCTCCTGAACCTCGCCATCTACCAAAGCACGGAACACATACTGCGGATTATGCTTATTGTTCTGAACACGAGCCGAATAACGGATGGTATCTCCCTGCGTATGAACCATGGCACGGATGGTATCCAGTTGCATGCCACTCGCCACCAGGGAGTCAATGTTCATATATCCTTCGAGTCCTGCCACAGGCGAGGCATTCAGCTCCATCTCCACCGACTTGAAATGGTAACCCATATATTCGATGAATCGGGATATGAAGTTATCCTTACCTGTAGAAAGATAGATATGTCCGCTAGGGAAACTGTTGCGAATCATCACCTGATCAATGCGACGGTTCTTGAGCTGCTTCCATAATTCCTTCTGCAAACCGGTAACTCTGCGCAGGAGTTTCTCGTAGCCTCCATGTGCATCCATGTTCAGACGGAAATCTCCACACTCTGCTATGGCATGGGTGGTATCCCTATCGGTCAGGATATCTACCTTCACACCTACTGGGCGATAGACTTTCTTTTCTGTCCTTACGGTGATATCATCCAGGTTAGCCCATACCTTGTGACTATCCTTCAGATCGGAATGAACATCGATCTGACCACAGAGCGAAACATCCACTGGCTTATCGGTAATCTTCAACTGATACATATCGGCATGGCGCACATCTGCACCAGTGTAGCCTTCAACTTCTTGGTATTAGCCAGGGCATCCACGGCGATGTTACCATTCAGCAGATCATTCCTACTATCCAGCTTGGCATGGATTCTACCGTTGACAACCTGCGCATCAGCCACCATGTCATGCAACTGATACTGGTCATAATGTACCTGGTTAACCTTGCTTTCGCCATCAGTCGGGTTCGAGGCGACAGGAAATCAGTACCCACGCCCTTTGCCTCTACCTCTCCCGTAAAGGTGTAGAGATTCTGGTGAGGCAGGAAATGCTGGGCCTGAATCTGTCGTGCCTGCAACTTTGCCTGATAAGCCAGGCGATTCATATCGATACTGCCATCCCTACGGGTCTTGGCATCGATGGCAGCATCCACCTTCATGCTTCCCTTACCTTCGGTAAGAGCCAGTCTGGTGGCATACTTCGTTCCATCCATCTTCACATTTCCCTGAATGCCGATGCCGCTAGGGATGCGGATTTCCTGTGTCAAGGCAGGATCGAGCATGGCTGTTACCATACCGAGATTGTAGGTACGTGCCTTCAGATTGACATTCGCCTTCAGACGATTCATATCTGTCATATTAGCTACCATACCATCCGTGCTCAAGTCGAAAACAGTAGGCAGATTCACCTTGACTCCCGAGAAAGAGGCACGCTGCATGTTTCCCTTCAGCGAACCTTCCAGTTTCATCGGATAGTAAGGCCATCGGCTCTTCATCTGCTTCGGCAATGCATCACCGATGAAGAGAAAAAGATCAGAACGTCCCAAGGCACCTTTCACACGCGCCATCACTTTGCCAGGATTCTTCTCGGCAAAGGCATTCATATCCATATCTACGGTAGCCTGCAAATGAGATTCCGGAGTACGGAAATAGAGATCCGGCAACTGCAACTTCAAGGAATCCATCACAAATCTGCCATTAAGCTGTTCTATCTTCAGTCCACTCTTCTCCTTCATCCTTGCTTCCCTGATTTTTACATCAATCCTGGAATCGCAGAAATAGAAGGAATCGGCCTTCAATGCCATATCGTGGAAGGCAAGATGGTTGAAGTCCAGACCGGATACAGGACGTTCGAAATTCTGGTCGTAGTTCACCCTGCCGTTCTTCCAGTCCAAGTGCTTGACCTGATACAGACCTTTGAACAGGTCAAGGTAGGTGGTGCGGGCGAGCGCATCACCGAAATAAGCATTCACCTGAAGGGTATCTCCAGGCATGTGTAGGGTAAAATCGGTATTCTTTAGTTTCAGTTTCTGTAAGTTGATCTTCCAGTAATTGGTACTTGGAGTCGTATCCGGCGGAACGGTATCGCTCAACTCCACGGACAATCTGGCATCTGAAATCAGAGCATCGTTCACATTCACGCGCTCCTTGCCCAGATCTATACCATGCGCCATCAGCTGCAATCTGCCCACATCTCCCTTGATTCGGGCCTCGTGGATAAAGTTGGTGGTGTTCACCTTCATCTTCGTGAAGTTCAGTTCATCCACCATCACCTGATTACTGAAGAGTGGCAGCAACTGCACATCTACCACCATCTTCTGGATGTCGGCTACGGTATCTTTTTTATTTCTTAAAGCAAGGTTTCTGCTGTTCTTCAAAGAATCGACAGGTTGCAGTACCTTCACGCCTTCCACTCCCAGCTTGAGAGGGAAAACGAGTTGTACATGCTCTACGGAAATATCCATGCCCGTCGATTCTGAAGCATAAGAAGCAACTTGCTTTACTGCCCAGTTCTGTACTGGAGGCAAATAAAGCAAAACAGCTAACAATAATATGAGCACGAATGGGGTAAGAACAACGATCCCCACCCATTTCGCATACTTCTTCATAAGCATGGATATTAAATTGTTATGGAGCAATAGCTCTCCATAGATTATCATCTGGCAGAGGAGCTTCCACTACAATGGTTTCTTTTGATACTGGATGCACAAACTCTACCTTGTGCGAGAGAAGAGAGATACTTCCGTCGGCATTGCTGCGAGGAGAACCGTATTTCAGGTCGCCCTTGATCGGGCATCCCATCTTAGCTAACTGGCATCTGATCTGATGATGACGGCCTGTCATCAGGTTCACTTCCAAAAGGGTGTAATGATCAGTATGCCCTATCACCTTATACTTCAATATCGCCTTCTTCGAATTCTTCACCTCATGGTCGTAAGCGTAGCTTTTATTCTGCTTTTCGTTTCTTACTATCCAATGAGTCAATGTTGCCTCTGTCTCACGTGGCATATTCTTCACGATTGCCCAATAGGTCTTGTGCACCTCACCATCCCGGAACATATTGTTCAGACGACTCAACGCCTTGGAGGTTTTGGCAAATACCACGAGTCCTGAGACAGGACGATCAAGTCGATGAACCACTCCCAGAAATACATTTCCAGGTTTCTGGTATTTCTCCTTGATATATTGTTTTACCGTCTCAGAGAGAGGCTCATCGCCGGTCTTGTCGCCCTGCACGATTTCACCACTTCTCTTTGAGACGATAATTATATGGTTGTCTTCGTAAACTACCTGCATGTTTTATCTAAAACAGATGCCAATAGATTACATATTCATACCACCATCGATCTGGATTACCTGACCGCTTACGTAGCTTGACATATCAGAAGCGAGGAAGAGACAAACATTTGCAATATCCTCTGTCTGACCACCACGACGCAAAGGAATCTTCTTCATCCAGTCCTTACGGATTTCCTCTGGCAACTGTGCTGTCATAGCAGTCTCGATGAAACCAGGAGCTACTGCGTTAGCACGTACACCCTTAGGACCCAACTCCTGGGCAATAGACTTAGCCAAAGCAATCATACCTGCCTTAGAAGCAGCATAGTTGCACTGACCAGCATTACCATGAACACCAACAACAGAAGCCATGTTGATGATAGAACCGCTGCGCTGACGGAGCATGATAGGAGAACAAGCGTGGATAAAGTTGAAGGCAGACTTCAAGTTTACATTCAAAACTGCATCCCACTGAGCCTCAGTCATACGAAGCATCAAACCGTCCTTAGTGATACCTGCGTTGTTAACGAGAATATCGATAGAACCGAAATCTGCATGAATCTGCTTAACGGTCTTCTCAGTCTCCTCGAAGTCAGCAGCATTACCAGCGTATGCGCGGCATGTTACACCAAGAGCCTCAATCTCCTTGCGAGTAGCCTCCAAGCCTGCTGCCATATCATCATTGAGTACGAGGTCTGTGAATGCGATGTTAGCACCCTCAGAAGCAAATTTCATAGCGACAGCCTTACCGATGCCGCGAGCTGCACCTGTTACAAGGGCAGTTTTACCTGTTAATAATCCCATTTCTTTCTTATTTAATTAATAATCAGTTTATTATGAATATCTTATTTAAAGTTTTAAGCCTGATTTACCCAAGGCGCCATAAACAACCTTTGCAACCAGCGGTTTACTTGACTCCACATTCATACCATGGCCTAATCTTCCATAAATGAAAGGTACTTCCAGCCCCTTGATACAATAGTGGGTAATATCAGCAACTAAATCAATATTGTCGATGTCAAATTCCCCATCTTCCTTTCCTTCGGCATAGACACGACGGAAGATTTCGATTTCATCCTCATCAAAGTTCTTGCGAGCTTTCTCTACCATCCAGATGTTACGGAAGAACTCAGCACGAAGATTGCCATTACGTACACTGTTTCCTTGATCATACTGAGATGGGTGTAAATCAATTCTATGATCTTGTCCTGAGGACGCATCTTACAGTTGGCTACCTCATCCAATTTATCAGAAAGACGCTCCAACTCCGACTCGATGACTGCATAATAGACATCTTCCTTTCTACTGAAATAGGTATAAAGCGTACGACGCCCCTTACCAGATGCTACAGCAATATCATTCATTGTAGTATTGGCTATACCATTCTTGGCAAACAGTTGTCTTGCAACATCTACCAGTTTTTGTCTTGTTTTGGATACTGACATATCGAAGCCCTTCCTTTATTTTATTAGTTGCACATAAATTTATCAATGTGCAAAAGTAGTAGTTTTATTCGATATACGCAAATATTTAGTGTTAAAAAATAGAATATGTTGGATTTCAGATGAATATATTGCAAAATGAAAGGGAAATTGATGGGAAAACTAAAGAAATTCATGATCAGTAAGAGGGATAAGAGAAAAAGGACAATGGAGGAGAAAAGGTAGAAAAACATAATATGGAGAAAACAAAAAAGGAAGTGATTTCTTAATCACTTCCTCTATTTGGTTGCGGCGGCAGGACTCGAACATGCGACCTCCAGGTTATGAGCCTGGCGAGCTACCAACTGCTCCACACCGCGATATTATCAACTCATTTCTGAATTGCGAGTGCAAAGGTACTACTTTTTTTGTTAACCGCCAAACATTTCTAGCAAAAAGTTATCTTTTTAACGCGTTTTTAACATTTAAAGGTAAAAAAGTGGGATTTAGTAGATAAAAACAGAGAAAAAGTATGATAAAAAGCAGAAACTGGAATAAAAGTGGGAAAAGAGAATGAGTATAGGGAACAAACAAAAATCCGATCCATCCTGGAAGGATAGATCGGACATATCAAAAATCAATTACTTTTTCAAAAGATTCATGACCTTCTCAAAATAGCGCTGTGTTCTCTTCACACTATAATGGTTTCCACCATTCCAAGCACGAATTGCGTGCTCGATGCTATTCAGAGGATTGTGGACAGACTGAATCAGGAGGAACATCTCCTTAGACTTCGCAATGCTGAATCTATCAGCCAAAGTGAAACGCTTCTTGCTCTTGCGTCTCTTCAAAATGTCATTACACTCTGCCACTAAGATAGGAGTAATCTGCATAACACCAACAGAACTTCCACTCTTTGCTTTGGGGCTACCCTCACTCTCTACCTGGATAATCGCTTCCATCACTGGAGTCCAATCGAAATCATCAGTAGAGGATACATTTACATTCGTATCAGCCGACGCTGTACTTACCTTCATCATCAGCATCAAGATGCTGACTAATACCATTGTTATTCTCTTCATATTTTTTGTTTTATGGAACCTGAAAAGCTGAACTACAACATCAGTGATTTCGCGGTGGCAACTTGTGAGAAAAAGATAGGCTGCTCACCTCAGTTCCGTTAGATACCTTAACGGATACCAGCATACACAAAACAGATATATGGATGATATCCTTATTCTTATCGTTTGCAAAGATACAAAAAAAAATCGAGATATGCAAGTAATAGACTGATTATCAGCGCTTTTTTAATGTTTTAAACACTTTATAACATAGTTACATGACGTATATCAAGCAAAAAACAGCGAAAATAAACTGTAGGAAAACGAAAAAAGCCTCAGAAATCTTTCGAAATCTGAGGCTTTGATAAAAGAAGGCGGCTACCTACTCTCCCGCATTGCATTGCAGTACCATCGGCGCAAGTGAGCTTAACTTCTCTGTTCGGAATGGGAAGAGGTGGAACCTCACCGCAATAACCACCTGATAATGGGTTATGACGTATTTGCACACAAGCAAACTGTATTTGATAGTAAAGAACCACCGTCCCTCCCGATTCAATCGAGAGTCAACAGCTGAAACTATGAACTTTCCTAAAGAAAGTGTTCGGGCAATTAGTAATGCTCGGCTTTGACATCGCTGTCTTTACACCTGCATCCTATCAACGTC